>NZ_JBFUES010000310.1:0-7408 GCF_056403875.1 Bradyrhizobium sp. P2_E8 | reverse complement strand
GCGCTACACAGAGACAGGATGGCTATGACCTCAATGGACGTGTCATTCGTGTCATCAACGGCGCGGAATCAGTCTTAAGCTCTCTCCGCGCCAAATTCGTCGAGCCTCCCTTGGCCATGACGGCGGACATCGTGGTCGCGGCAGGTGCTACAGATCTAGGTGTTCCGAGCAATGTCGTTCGCTCGGGGCGGCCGGGTGACGTCGTCCGGCCTGAGACCGGTGGGAGATGGCTCGACTTGCCCAGTGCCCGGGCGGAGCTGAACATCTGATGGATATTCAAACTCAAGCTGAAATCGTCTTGCGAGACGCCCAATACGAGACGTGGACCTGGACCGGATCAATCGCGCCAGTGACCTGTTTCGAGAGCGCGGCCCTGCTCGGGTTCGTCCACGTATTCGAGACTGCGAGTAAGCTTTTGGAGGGGTGGAAAACGAGCCAGCAGTCGGCACTGGCGCGGCATGCTCCCTCGCTCCGCGTGGCCGGCTCCAAGGCCTGGAATGTCTATTCGGTTTTTCTGACCAGCGATCCGGCGGCTTCGCATACACGAGCCATAGAAAGAATAGAGGAGGACTTCTCGCTCACGCGCAAGATCGCCCGGGCGTCAGTAACCACGCCAGATGACGTAGAGCGCGCCCTTTTGCCGCTGATCTCTATCCGATCAAAGCCATTGCTAGGGGCTTCGAACTTCGAAAATCGGCTTCGAAGCCGGCTCAAGGACATCCCGCACGATGCTGTCACTGCCTTTTTGAATGACACGCCGAGCATTGAAGTTGCCCGGATCTTAGGGGCAATCTCATGAGGCTCGACTTTATAGAGATCTCCGGATTTCGAGGCTTCCGGGACAAGGTAAGGGTGAGCTTCGGTCGAGGTTTTACGGTCATCACCGGCCGAAACGGCGTCGGTAAAAGCACTCTTTGCGACGCAGTTGAGTTCGCAATCACCGGCTCAATTGACAAATATGCAGTGGAGAAGGCGGCGAAGGAAAGTATCAGTGATTATTTGTGGTGGCGGGGCGACGGCACACCAAGCGCACACTACGTCACTGTCTCATTCATCACTGATAGCGGGGAGCCGTTTACGATAACGCGCACGCGCGAATCTGGCTCGAATCGTTCGGAGGGCGAGATTCGCTCGGCTTTGTGCGCCGAGCCAGCCCCCGAGGACGCGCTCAAACAACTAGCGCGCACATCGATCATCCGAGATGAGTGGATTGCTGCACTCAGCCTCGATCTAACTGAAACTGAGAGGTTCGACCTCGTCCGCTCAGCTCTTGGGGCACTTGAAGGTTCGGCGTCCGGCGCCAAAGCCAAGGAGGTTGTCGCCGCCGCCGAGGCGGCGCACACCCGGAACGATGCGGCATACGAAGCTGCGCGATCGAAATTATCTGATCGACTCGTTCAGCAGTCAGAGGCTCAAGCCACTCTGACCAGATCCGGCGATGTGGCAGCTGCCCTTCAGGTGGTCGCGGCCGCAGTCCCAAATGCACCCACGGAGCTCGCAGCTCGCATCGCGGCAGGTCGGCGAGCCCTTGCTGATCGCCGCGGGCAACTCAGTCGAATGGGCGAAGCTCTTGTGCTCGGTCGGGACGTAGCACTTCGACAGCAGGCGTTTAACGCACCGGCCGCGGTTGCCGAGAGGCAACGGGCGTCAGATGCCTTGGAACGCGCAAGACAGGCAAAAGACGCGGCCGACGATGCAGTCGCGGGGGCAGAACGCCGCTTGGCAAAAGAGGAAGCGACCGACGCAATCGCGGCTTCCCTAACACTTCTCGTCGAGCACGGAGAAAAGCTGGGGCTTCATAATGATCGCTGCCCTCTCTGTGCAGCCACGCGCACGTCTGAAGAATTCGCTTCTGGCCTTGAAGCCGCCCGCCAGCGTATTGCAGCGTTGTCCTCAGAAGTTCGGACCGCACGCGAGGCCTTGGCGATCGCCAAGCTAAATGCACGCGAACCCGCAGCGACTTTCCAGGCAGCTGAGGCCAAAGTCGTGGCCAACGCGGACGAGCAGCAAAGATTGCGGGCGCAGGAACTGGCTCATGTGGAATTCTATGACAAAGCAAGTCTGGACCACCGCTTCATCCAGGATCCTGACGGGTTGGAACAAGAGATCGCTCGAGAACGCGATCGACTCATCGAACTCGAACGAGCACTTCTTATTCTTGATGCCTCGCAGTCTGTATCCCGGATATCTTCTATTGAGGGCCAGATCGCCGCGCTTCGAGACGAAATCGAAAAGCTCGCCGACGCGGTAAGTCGTTCGCAGGCTGCACTTGCATCCGCTCGCGAAATTGAACGATCGGTCAGACGCGTGATCGCCGAGATCATCGATGAGAGGCTGGCCCAAATCAGCCCCCTACTGAACGAGCTGTATCAACGTCTGCGCCCGCATGCCGACTGGAAAACCATCGACTACAGCATCCGCGGGGACGTTCGCCGGTTCCTGAGCCTAAGAGTTGGAAAGGGGCTGAATCCGCAGTTTGTTTTCAGCAGTGGACAGCGCCGAGCCGCAGGCCTGGCATTCCTTCTATCTGTGCATCTGGCTCGCGCGTGGACGCCTTGGCGCTCGCTTCTCCTCGACGATCCCGTTCAGCACATCGATGACTTCCGTGCTCTTCAGCTTGTGGAAGTCCTCGCCGCGCTTCGGCTCGACGGCCGCCAAATTGTCTGCGCCGTGGAGGATCCAGCATTGGCTGATCTGCTGTGTCGGCGCCTGCTAAGCACGTCAAACGAAGGCGGGCGACGCCTCGATATAGATCTTGGTCCTCAGGGATCGACGAATGTTGTCAATGATGTGGAAATCCCACCTATGCCTGTTAGAGTATTGCGTAGCAGTTCTGGCTTGCAGGTAGTCGGCGGCGTCTGAGGCGGTTGGCCATGATCTCTGGAGCTCGCGCATCATCCGTGAGATTGTCTTGACGCAAACATCTGAAATTTCCGACAGAATAGCTCATTAAGAGGCGTGTGATTTCGCAGCAGAATCAAATGTCGATCCGACAAACGTTTCGCTCAACCTGAATTGAATCCAACTAGGTTTCTTTGTCGGAATGGATTGCCCCCCGCTCTGAGCGCGCAAATGGATTCGGCTTCAAGTTGCGATCTGATTGAGGGTTGCCCGGCGTCCCGAACGCAGTGAGCATCTTCTAAGTTATTGATATTTCTTGTTGTGGCGGTCGTTCCCTCCCGTTTTGTTCACGGTCGTTTCACCCAATTCGTTGCGATTTCGTTGCGGCGTTCTCCTACGGCGGCGACCCGGACCAGAAGCGAAGTCCAATACTGGAGCCATTGTCAGTTGCGTAGGTTCAAATCCCGGAGACGCAACCACCGATACCGACATTCGCTGTTAGTCGCTATTTAAAAAACTGGTGCCTCGGGGCGTTTTGCGGTCGAAGAATAGTTGCCTCCGATCGAGTGAGACCTCAGTCAACAGCGGGCCCTGACTAGGTCCGTCTTGAGACGCAGGAGCAACCTCGCTATTGCGCGCTGATCACTTGGGACGCCCCATGCCGGGGTCCAGGGGATTCGGCTCATAGCCTTCGGCAATCCAGAATTTCATTGCAAATACATCGCGCGTAGCGATCTTCCAAACTCCCGACACGCGTCGATACTCATCACGATAGTTCACCGGTGCGAGAAGCATTCGTCCGTCTGCAAGCCAGTGGAAGCAGGGAATGAGGCAGGTTCCGATTGCCGTGTCGGGCCCAGTAAACGAAACTCGAACATTGCCGACCGGATGTTGCGTCGCAATGTATCCGTAGCCCGTGAAATAGGTTCGCACTGCCTGCGCCACACCGACGGGACCGCCTGGCCCCATGGGCTGCGAAGGTCCTGATGGGCCAGCAAGAAATAAACGAAGCTTGGCGTCCTCATGGATGGCCTGCCCGAAGAGTTTCGTCGCCTCATCGAGCACCGGGTCAGAATCGCCGACTTTTACCGGGTTCCCGCCGATCAAGTCTACGGCTGCCCCGTAGATGTAGGCCACATCCGCAATTCCAAGCCGATCCAGGGCTCGATCCGCTCCTTCCTGAGTTCGAACTGCAAAATCCTCGTTCATTTTTCTTCCCCTGTTTAGGCATCTCAGAGTCGGCAACCGAGTTCAAAGCAGGATCAACATATCTCGGCGAACTTCGCCTCAACCGTTTTCTGGTCCGCTTGCCATGCCTTGAATGTGTCGGCGGCGCCGAGTGGATAGCTATCCTCATCGCCCTCTTCGATACCCTGGATGATCGCTGTAGCTACATCGCTCGGCAGCGCCTTCGTTTTCTCCAGTCCCTTCACCATATCCGCGTCTATGGTCGTGGGGAAAACGTTGATGACAGAGACATTCTTCGGCCTCAGGATGGGCCGGAGCGACATCGCCATAGACCAAGAGGCCGGCCTTGGATGCATTGTAGCCAGCAAAAATCGGCGCAGGAACAAGCGAAAGAAAGCTGCGGATGTTGACGATCTCACCTCCGCCATTCTTTGCCATGGATTCCGCGAACGCTCGGCTCATCGCGAACGTTCCGTGGAAATTGGTGGCAAAGTTCCTATCAAGAGCCGCTTCCGTCGTCGCCAGCGGGCCCTCAAAGTCGAGAACCCTAGCGTTATTGTTCAGAAGGGATACGTCCGCCTTTATGACGGCATCAGCGATCTGAGCCGGGCTTGTGAGGTCGAGCTGCAGACACTCTATTCGAGAGCCGTATCGTCCCTTGAGCGGAGAAAGCGTGGCGGAGTTCCGCCCCGTCGCGAATACGGTCTTGGCCCCCGCATCGATCAATGCATCGATAAGACAACGACCGAGCCCTCGATTGGCGCCGGTTACTAGCGCAGCCCTGTCATTCACCAGCATGGCCGACGATCTCCCGAAGATATCTTTTGACAGCAAACTAGAGCTACATTCCCTCCGAGGGGAAGTGTCGGGCCCGCACGACAATCGTGCCGTAACTGCCGCAATTGCATTGATCCGCGTTTTACGATCAGCCGTACCGAGATCGATGGAGACAGCACTCGTTTCGGGAAGGATCACACCGAAGCGCGATTTCTTGGATTGGTCCAGGTGGATGTGACCGTGCTCCACGCTCCCTGATTGGCCCGTTTTGGGCGACCGCTGTTGCCGAGTTTGGACTAGGGAGATGCCATAACGGGACGGTGAACACTCCGAGTACCGAACGATCGGAAGAATCCCGCTTTCTGAACCGCCATTTCCCTATTTGAACTGAACCCGGGACTGCTATAACCTGTATACAGTTTCGCATAGATTCAGGCTTTTGAGGTCCGTGGTGCTTTCAAAGGAACAATTTGCGAATGTACAGGAAATAGCCGCCGGGGCTGCAGACGAAGAATCTTCGCAGTCAAATCTCAACATCGCCTATGAAAAAGTACGAACCGCAATCTTGCGCACAGACCTTGAGCCCGGCAGTGTGGTTTCACAAGTCAAGTTGGCCAAATCGCTCGGCGTCAGCAGAACACCGCTTCGCGAAGCGCTGCGGCTGCTGCAGCGAGAGGGCTTGATCGAAGCCCAGCACAACCAGCGCGTCAAGATTGCGGGCATGTCTATCAGTGACATGGAAGAGCTCTATGCGCTACGTATCGCGACCGAGTCCCTGGCTCTGAGGTTTAGTGTTCCGCGCCTTACGAATGAGGATTTCGGAGCGCTGCACAAGCTCATTAAGGAGATGGACGTCAACATGGAGCGGAATGACGTCGATGGTTGGGAGATTCCGCATCGCGAATTCCACCGCAGGCTCATCTGTCGCGCCGGACCGCGCAGCGAGCGTCTGATCGATGCACAGTCGGATCATGCCGAACGCTATCGCCGGGCTTTCATCATGCAGGGAACTCATGGATGGGCAACAAGCGCCCAAGAACACAAGGCGATACTGCAGTCGTGCGAAAAAGGCGACGTGAACGGCGCCGTCGAGGGACTTGCCCGACATCTGGCGCGAACTTCGCTTGCGATATTCCTTAGTCAGTCCCCGGAGTTCGAACCCACCCTGGTTCGGCTAGCGTTGAAATCGGTGCTGGGCGGGACACGGTTGCCAGCAGGCTAACTCGTTGACTCGGCATGATCTGCTTCCGAGATCTGCGCGTACGGTACGCTGCGCGACAACTACGACTGGGCCAGCCTGAGAAGCTAACATCGGCTTCGCCGACATCACATCCTACCGTGCAGAGCGCGACGGCTATGACGCCATCGCGCTCTGCGGCCGCGCATCAGTTTTACTCTATGTACTGGCGGCTTGCGTCATAAGGGCCATTTCGATCTTGTCCGCCTCGTTCGCCGAACGAACGTCCCGCGCCGTCATTACGACCAACGCGGAAAGCAGGCAGGGGATCGACCCGAAAAGAAGGGCCGCAAGCTGGTAACCTCCGCCGGCCGACAACACCTGCGCGATGCCGAAACTACCGATGGTCGCGCCGACCGGTCCAACACCCACCACAATCGACGCGCCAGTCCCGCGAACGGCGGAAGGAAAGCTTTCGCCAACAAAGAACAGGACGCACGCATATGGTCCGATCAGGAAGAACATTCCGATCGCATAGAGCGCAATCACGATCACCTCACTGCTCGGTCCGTACAGCATCGCAGTGAAGGTAATAGCCGCACAAACCCAGCCGATGGCAATCGTGTTGCGACGGCCGAGGCGGTCGCCAACCGCGCCATGGACCAAATAGCCGATAAAGCCGACAAAGTTTGAACCAACCAGAATAAGCAACGAGTTCTCGAAAGTGATTCCGTGAACGGAAGTGATCACGGAAGTTCCCAGGATTCCAAATATCAAAACCGGCATCCACCCAAGGATATGGGTTAGGGTGAGGCCGAGGGTCGGACGGAGTGCGGCGCCTTTGAAGGCGTCGGAATATGTCGACGTTCCGGAGTGGTGTTCGGCTATGTTGTAGCTGCGCCCGAGCTGGCCGGCTCCCATATTGTCTCCTTCTGCGCGCAAAATGCGCACGCGCCTCAGCACCTCAAAGTGAGGACTCTCCCGCAGCCAGAAAGCGAGAACCGCGATGACCGCCGACATGATGCCTGCGACGACGAAGACGCCCTTCCAGCCGATGCTCGAAAAAAGTAATGCGCTGAAGCCGGCGGCCATCAAAGCGCCGATCGGCCAGCCGCCCTGGACCAATCCATAGATAGAGCCACCCTTTTCGCGAATTCGCGGGTTTGCGGCCGACGAATAGAGTTCGCTAAGGTAAGCGCCGTTGACGCCTTGCTCGGCATAGCCCAACCCAGCCAAAGCGCGGATGATGATGAGCGGGACAAGGCCGAGTTGACCTGCAAGCGCTGTCAACATCGAAAAAATCGCTGCTCCTCCGACAGTAAACATCACGCCGGCACGCCGTCCAAAGCGGTCGACTACAGGGCCACCGGTCAAGGCGACAAAGATCACCCCAATCGACACCCAGCCGTTGATACTGGCCTGCTG
>NZ_JBFUES010000309.1:0-7415 GCF_056403875.1 Bradyrhizobium sp. P2_E8 | reverse complement strand
TCCACCGCGGTGTTGAGCAGCTCGACCACCAGCACGAACGCGACGGCACAGACCAGCTCGACCGCGCGCATCGCGGTCGCGCCGATGAACCAGGCCAGCGGCAGCGACAGCAGGAGCGCAAAGATCTCCTCGCGGACGGCCTGCTCCGATCGAAGTGCAAAGGCCAGACCGTTACGGGAGTTGATCGTGGCCTTCCAGATCCGCAGCAAGGTCTTAGAGCCCCGCGGCGGCCGGCATCGGCTTGGCCTTGCCGGCGCGCTCCTGCTTGAGCAGCTCGGCGACCAGGAAAGCCATGTCGATGGATTGCTCGGCATTGAGGCGGGGATCGCAGACCGTGTGATAGCGGTCGTTGAGATCCTCGTCCGTGATCGCGCGGGCGCCGCCGAGGCATTCGGTGACGTCCTGGCCGGTCATCTCCAGATGCACGCCGCCGGCATGGGTGCCTTCGGCGGCGTGGATCGCAAAGAACGACTTCACCTCGGACAGGACGCGGTCGAACGGACGCGTCTTGTAGCCCGACGTCGAGGTGATGGTGTTGCCGTGCATGGGATCGCACGACCAGACCACCACCCTGCCCTCGCGCTTCACGGCGCGGATCATGCCCGGCAGGTGCTCGCCGACCTTGTCGGAGCCGAAGCGGCCGATCAGCGTCAGCCGGCCGGGCTCGTTGTCGGGGTTGAGCACGTCGATCAGCTTCAGCAGTTCGTCGGGCTTCAGCGACGGGCCGCACTTCAGCCCGATCGGGTTCTTGATGCCGCGGAAATATTCGATATGGCCGTGATCGAGCTGGCGGGTGCGGTCGCCGATCCAGATCATGTGGCCCGAGGTCGCGTACCAGTCGCCGGTGGTGGAATCGACGCGGGTCATGGCCTGCTCGTAGCCGAGCAGCAGCGCTTCGTGGCTGGTGTAGAAATCGGTCGCGCGCAGCTCCGGATGGCTCTCGAGATCGAGGCCGCAGGCGCGCATGAAGTTGAGCGCGTCCGAGATGCGGTCGGCGAGCTCCTTGTAGCGACGGGACTGCGGCGAGTCCTTGAGGAAGCCGAGCATCCATTGATGCACGCTGCCGAGATTGGCGAAGCCGCCGGTCGCAAACGCGCGCAGCAGGTTCAGCGTCGCGGCCGACTGGCGATAGGCCATCAGCTGGCGCTGCGGATCCGGCACACGCGCTTCCTTGGTGAAGGCGATGTCGTTGACGATGTCGCCGCGATAGCTCGGCAGCTCGACGCCGTTGATCTTTTCGGTCGGCGAGGAGCGCGGCTTGGCGAACTGGCCGGCGATGCGGCCGACCTTCACCACCGGCACGGCGCCGGCATAGGTCAGTACCACCGCCATCTGGAGCAGCACGCGGAAGAAGTCGCGGATGTTGTTGGCGCCGTGCTCGGCAAAGCTCTCGGCGCAGTCGCCGCCCTGGAGCAGGAAGGCTTCGCCCGCCGCAACCCGCCCCAAGGCCTTCTTCAGATTGCGCGCCTCGCCCGCGAACACCAGCGGCGGAAAGGTCGCAAGCTGCRCCTCGACGTCGGCCAAGGCCTTGGCGTCGGGATAATCGGGCACCTGCAGCACCGGCTTGCTGCGCCAGGACTCGGGCGTCCACCGCTCGGACATCGCAATCTCTCCGTGAGGCAAAAAGCACAACCTGATCTGTGGGTTGCGAGGGCCGCCTTATACACAGGCTGGCAAAGGACCGCCAGTTGTAAATCCATTTCGTGCTGCAAACCCTTGCGGGGAAAGCCAAATTCGCATTTGCTTGGAACCGGCAAGGAAACTGGCGGGACACCGGCTGCCCATGGACGCGGCGCGCGACGACGTTTTCATCGACGAGATCAGCTTCCCGGCGACCGACGGGTATGCGCTGAGCGGCACCCTGTTCCTGCCGCGCGCCACCAAGCGTCATGCCGTCCTGATCAACTCGGCCACCGCCGTCCCGCGAAAGATCTATCGCGGCTTTGCCTCCTATCTCGCCCATCGCGGCTGCGCGGTGCTGACCTACGACTATCGCGGCATCGGCGACTCCCGGCTGCCGGCGATGGTCGGCTACAACCAGCCGAAATCGCTGGTCGGCTTCAAGGCCTCGATGTCGGACTGGGCCGCGCTCGACGTCACCGCTGCGGTGAGCTGGATGCGCGAGCGCTACAACACCCTGCCGCTCGCCTATATCGGCCACTCCTTCGGCGGCCAGGCGCTCGGGCTGATCGCGAACAACAGCGACATCTCGCGCGCCGCGTTCGTCGCCTCGCAGGCGGCGACCTGGCGGCTGATGACCTCACCGGAGAAATACCGTGTCCTCGCCTTCATGAACCTCATTGGCGTGCCGCTCGCCCACGCGCTCGGCTACGCGCCGGGCTGGGCCGGCATTGGCGAGGATTTGCCCAAGGGCGTGTTCCTGCAATGGGCCGACTGGGTCTCGAGCCCGCGCTATCTCTTCGATTCAAAGCTGCCCGCGCTGGAGAACTTCGCCAAATTCAAGGGCGAGCTACGCGCGCTGTGCTTCTCMGACGATGCCTGGGCGACGCGCCCCGCGGTCGAGCTGCTCGCCGGCGGGTTCACGGCGATCAAGCCGGAGGTGCTGACGGTGAAGCCGTCCGACGTCGGCGCCAAGGCGATCGGCCATTTCGGCTTCTTCCGCCCCGAGCACCGCGACACGCTATGGCGCGGCGTGGCGGAATGGATCCAGGGCGAGTGATGCGTTAGCGAATGATCGTCGTCAGCGACGAGTAGCGCCTGTTCGGCTTGGCTTCGCCCGGCGCGAACTGCGCGAAGGCATCGCTGACGCGCACCGCCGGCGGCGTATCGCCGGCGAAGCGGAATTCCTTTGGCCGCGGCGCATAGAAGCTGGCGCTGTAATAGGCGTCGTCGAAGCGCGTCTCGCCGACCCCGAACACTGCGTCGCAGACGAACAGGAGTGCGTAGACTCCCGCGATCGCGGCGACGATCTCCTTGAGAATTGACATGCTGATGCCCTGCCCTGTTGCGGGCAGGATGCGCATTGGTTCCAAAGCTCTGGTTTAAGGCGCCGTGCTTCCTGTTCGCAGGGTTTGCCGCCGCTGAGCGGAATGCAGACAATTTTATCGATCTCGGAAAGAGAGCCCGCCTGACCGGACGATCAGGCGGGCTCCAGGCTTGGCCGCTCGGGAGGTATCAGACGGCCAGGTTCATCCACACCGCCTTCGGCTCGGTGAAATTGTCGAGCGCCGCGGTGCCGTGCTCGCGGCCGAGGCCGGAGTCGCGTTCGCCGCCCCAGGGCAGGCGCACGTCGGTATACCCATAGGTGTTCATCCAGACCGTGCCGGCGCGCGCCCGCTTGGCAAAACGCTGGAGCTTGCCAATGTCGCGGCTCCAGACGCCGGCGGCGAGGCTGTAGGCGGTGCCGTTGGCGATCCGCAAGGCATCGGCCTCGTCCCTGAACTTGATGACGCTGACGACGGGGCCGAAGATTTCCTCCTGTGATATCCGCATCTCGTGCTCGACATTCGCGAACACCGCAGGGCTGATGAAGTAGCCGCGCTCGCCGACCCGCGTCCCGCCGGTGACGAGGCTCGCCCCCTCCTGCCGGCCGATATCGACATAGTCGAGGATCGACTTCATCTGCTTCTCGGAGATGACAGGCCCGAGCGCCGTCTTGCGATCGAGCGTATCGCCCATCTTCAGCGATTTTGCGCGCGCAGCGAGGCGCTCCACGACCTCATCATAGGCCTTCTCCTGGACCAGCACGCGCGAGCCGGCCGAGCACACCTGGCCGGCGTTGAAGAAGATGCCGGAGGCCGCGGCTTTCGAAGCCGCTTCGAGATCGGCATCGTCGAAGATGACATTGGCCGATTTGCCGCCGAGTTCGAGCGAGACGCGCTTGAAGTTGCCGGCCGCGCCTTTCATGATTCCGCGACCCACGCTAGGCGAGCCGGTGAAGGTGACCTTGTCGACATCGGGGTGATTGACCAGCGCGTCGCCGACGACGCGGCCGGGGCCCGTGACGACGTTGAAGACGCCCGCCGGCAGGCCGGCCTGGAGCGCGAGCTCGGCGATGCGCAGCGCCGACAGCGAGGTCAGCTCGGCCGGCTTCATCACGATCGTGCAGCCGCAGGCCAGCGCCGGCGCGAGCTTCCACATCCCGATCATCAACGGGAAATTCCACGGCACGATCGCCGCCACCACGCCGACCGGCTCGCGCAGGGTGTAGGTCAGGGCATCGTCACGCACGGGCACGACGTCGCCGCTGATCTTGTCGGCCCAGCCGGCGTAGTAGATCAGCGTATCGACCGCGGCCGGGAAGTCCTGTCGCAGCGTCGCGGAGATCGGCTTGCCGGCATCGATCGACTCGAGCTCGATGATTTCTTCGGCGTTTGCCTTGAGCAGGTCGGCCCAGCGCAGCAGGATCTGGCCGCGCTCGGAGGCGCGCATCGTGCGCCACGGGCCCTCGAACGCCCGCCGCGCGGCCGCCACCGCATGCTCGACATCGGCCTCGCCGCCTTCGGCGACGGTGGCGATGACCTGGCCGGTGGCGGGATTGAGGGATTTGAAGGTGCGGCCGGAGCTTGCGGGGACGCGGCGGCCATCGATGAGCAGATGCTGCGGCTGGGCCATGAACTCGGTCGCCGGCGAATGCGCAAAGTCATATGCAACAGACATCATATTTTCTCCCGTTCTGGCATCCCAGATTAGGACGGTATTCGCTGCAGTAAATATGATATGGTGTGCCTATGGCCACCCGATATATGAACTCAACTTCATAAGATTGTTTCATGCTCCAGATCGAGATCGAGGCAGTTTGGCGGTTTCGCCAGGAGGGCAGTCCGCGCACGGCGGTGGTCATGCTCGGCGTGCTCAACGAAATCCGGAAGACTGGAAAGATCACGAGTGCGGCCGCCGACGCGCACCTCTCCTACCGGCACGTCTGGAATCTGATCGAGCAATGGTCGGAGTTCTTCGGCACGCCGCTGGTCGAGACCCAGCGCGGCAAGGGCTCCAGGCTCACGCCATTCGGCGAGCGCTTGGTATGGGCCGGCGAGCGCATGCAGGCACGGCTGGGGCCGCAGCTCGAAAACCTGGCACAGGAGCTGGCAAGCGAGATCAAGCCGTTCCTCGAGCAGCGCCCATCGGTGATCCGCGTGCACGCCAGCCACGGCTTTGCGGTGGCAAAGCTGCGCGAATTCCTCGACCGCGAGCCCGGCATCGGCGTCGACCTGCGCTATGTCAGCAACCAGCATTCGCTGGTCTCGCTGGCGCAGGGCGCCTGCGATCTCTCCGGCCTGCATCTGCCGCACGGCGCGTTGCGGGCGCAAGGCATCAAGGCCGCGCGCGAATGGCTCGATCCGCGCGAGGACCGTGTCATCAGCTTCGTGACGCGCGAGATGGGGCTGATGGTCGCGCGCGGCAATCCGCTTGGCATCGAAACGATCGAGGACCTGACCAGGCCAAAGGTCCGCTTCGTCAACCGAGACCATGATTCCGGCACGCGCCTTCTGTTCGACCAGTTGCTGGCCGCACACCGCATCGACGAAAGCCGCATCAACGGCGCGCAGCAGATCGAGTTCACCCACGCCGCGGTCGCCGCCTATGTCGCGAGCGGCATGGCGGATGCGAGCTTCGGCGTCGAGGCGGCTGCCCGGCATTTCGGCCTCGATTTCATTCGCATCGTGACCGAGGATTATTTCTTCGTCTGCAAACGCGCCTTCCTCGATACCGAGCCGATGCAGCGCATCCTCGATATCATGCGCAGCGCCGATTTTCGTACCGCTGTCGCCAGCCTGCCCGGCTACGTGCCGTCGGAAACGGGCACCGTGACCGGCGTGAAGGCGTTTCTGGAGATGCACGCCGTGCGCTGATGCGATGCGGCGCCCTCACCTTGTCCGCGGCAGGCAAGAGTGGCAATCTGCCTTCATTGTCCCTCGATTGTCCCTCGAGATCCGAACATGTCGCGCGCGGGCGCCAAATCGCTTCCCCAGCTGAGTCTTCGCATCGATCTCGACGGCGAGGATCGGATCGGCCCCGGCAAGATCGAGCTTTTGGAGCAGATCCGCGAGCAAGGCTCGATCTCGGCGGCCGGCCGCGCCATGGACATGTCCTACAAGCGCGCCTGGGATCTCGTCGACGAAATCAATCGCATCTGCGGACATGCCGTGGTCGAGCCGCAGGCCGGCGGCAAGAACGGCGGCGGCGCGATGCTGACGCCGTTCGGTGAGAAACTTGTTGCCCGCTACCGCAAGATCGAGCGCGACGCCGCGCGCGCGGTGCACAAGGAGCTGGAAGCGCTCAGGAGCGACATCGCCCGCTCGCGCAAGTCCTGAGCGCGGCTAGTTCGGCCGCATCGACGCGTCGGGCATCGGCTGCGTCAGGGCCTCGCCGAGCAGGCTCTGCTCGGCCTTCGGGATCGAGAAGCGGATCTTGAAACCGTCCTCGGTCTGAAGCGTGATGATGCGCTGGGTCGTGTCGGTCGATTGTTCCAGCACCCAGGATGCCAGCGGATAGGCATAGCGCAGGCTCTGGTCGCCGTAGCGGGCCTTCAGTGCTGCCTCCAGCAATCCCGGCAGCGTCATGATCAGGGCGCCGACCTGTTTGAGTGAGACGCTGACGGCGGCGGGATTGCCCGTCACGTCCTCGAATCCCAGCGAGATCGCACCGCCATCGGCTGCCACCTCGCAGGTCGTGAGCGATCTGACTTTAATTTCCATCGAGAGCTCCGGAACGCGGCAGCCCGCTATATCCCGTAAGATACAGCGATATGTGCGATCAGGTCCAGCCGCTTCTTTTGGAACAGCTCGAACCGCCGCAAAGGGCTTCAAACGGCATGGACTTCGGACGTCGGCGCGGTGCCGGCAGCGCGACGCGTCCGCTCAGATCGCCGGCTCGTCCTTGAGCGCCACCACCACCTGCTCGCCGCGATCGGTCAGGCGATAGGTCACCAGCGGGCGGCTCGACGGCGGCTTGCGGTCGATCTCGACGACGTAGCCGCGCACCATCAGCGCTTCGAAGCTGCCGTAGTAGCCGAACATGCTGATCTGGTTCTGCTTGAGCAGCTTGAACTCGCGCAGGAGACGGATTTCGTTGCCCGAGAGCAGCGAGCGGCGGACGCGCTGCACGAACCGCGCACGCTGCTCGAACCACGCCTGGTCGGGCAGTTCGTGCGAGGCCGGCGCCGGATCGCGCTCGCAGGGGCGCGCCTCGGTCGCGGCATCGGCCACGACCTCAGGAAGGCACGGCATGCTGCCGACGACCGCGTCCTTGGCGACGTCGAGCAATGCGATCGGCCAGCGCCGCTTGTTGTCGACCATGACCGGCGGCGGCACGACGTTGTCGCGCACCAATTGCTCGAAACGGCCGGCGGTGACGCCGACATAGGCGGCCGCCCGACGGCGATCGACCAGACGGGCGTCCGGCCCGTGCTCCAGCTCGCAAGCGATGTTCTCGTTCACCCCGAAATCCCC
>NZ_JBFUES010000308.1:0-7434 GCF_056403875.1 Bradyrhizobium sp. P2_E8 | reverse complement strand
GCCGGGGCCCATTTAACCTTCTGGGTGCCGGCTCTGCGCTCCGCTTCGCTGCGCTTGTCCGGGACACGAGAATCTTATGCAGGAGGCGTGCCGTTGATGCCGAGCACGTGGCCGGCGAGATAGAGCGAACCCGTGATCAGGATGCGCGGCGGCACCTCGTAGGCGAGCTTCGACAGCGCGCGCAGCGCGGCCTCGATGCCGGGCGCGGGCTCGACCCGCATGCCGAGGCTGCGTGCGGCGTCCGCGAGGCGGTCGGCCGGCATCGCATTCTCGGTGTCGGGAATCGGCACCGCGATGATGTGACGGGTGAGCCCGGCGAAGTTGGCGAGAAAACCTTGCGCATCCTTGTTGGCCATCATGCCCGCGATCACGACCAGCGGCCGCGACACCCGCTCCTCGAGATCGCCGAGCGCGGCCGCTGCGACGCGCCCGCCTTCCGCATTGTGTCCGCCGTCGAGCCAGATCTCCGAGCCCTGCGGCCCCCAGGAGAGCAGCTCGCCCGAGGTGATGCGCTGCATCCGCGCCGGCCATTCGGCACCGACGATGCCGGCCTCGAACGCCGCCTGATTGACCTTGAACGTCGGAATCGCGCGCAGGGTCGCGATCGCAAGCCCGGCATTGTCGAACTGGTGCCGCCCGAACAGGCGCGGCGCGGCGAGATCCATCAGGCCGCGGTCGTCGGAATAGACCAGGCGCCCATGCTCGACATTGACGTGCCAGCTCTCGTTCGCGGCAAACAGCGGCGCGCGCATGCGCCGGGCCTGCGCCTCGATCACGGCCATCGCCTCGCCCGCCTGCTCGGCCGAAATCACGGGCACGCCGCGCTTGATGATCGCCGCCTTCTCGCCGGCGATGGAGGTCAGCGTATCGCCGAGGAAGTCCGTGTGGTCCATGCTGACAGGCGTGATCACGGTGGCCGCCGGCGTGTCGACGACATTGGTCGAATCGAGCCGTCCGCCAAGGCCGACTTCAAGCAGCACCACGTCCGCCGGGTTCTGCGCGAACAGATGAAACGCGGCGGCCGTCTTCAGCTCGAACACGGTCGCAGGCTCGCCGGAATTGACGCGCTCGACCTCTTCCAGAGCGGCGCACAGCTCGTCGTCGCCGACCAGCACGCCGCCACCGAGGCGGCCGAGCCTGAAGCATTCGTTGATGCGAACCAGATAGGGCGAAGTGTAGGCGTGCACGCGCAGGCCGGCGGCCTCCAGCGTCGCGCGCAGATAAGCGAGCGTCGAGCCCTTGCCATTGGTGCCGGCGATGTGGATCACCGGGGGCAGCTTGCTTTCGGGGTGGCCGAGCCGCTCGAGCAGGCGGTGCATCCGCTCCAGCCCGAGATCGATGCGCTTCTGATGCAGGGCCGACAGCCGCCCGATCAATTCGCCGAGCGGCGGCTTTGCGCTGTCAGGAGATGCGTTCACGCGTGCGGCGCGGCCGGCGCCGTCTCGGAAGCCGATACGATCTGCGCCGGGCTGACGACCGGCTGCACCGATTTCGACGCGGTCTCCAGCGCCGGAGCCTTGGTCAACAGGCGGCAGAGCCGTGCCAGGGTCGGGCGCAGCTCATGGCGATGCACGACCATGTCGATCATGCCGTGCTCTTTCAGGTACTCGGCGCGCTGGAAACCTTCCGGGAGCTTCTCGCGGATGGTCTGCTCGATCACGCGCGCCCCGGCAAAGCCGATCAGCGCGCCGGGCTCGGCGATCTGCACGTCGCCCAGCATCGCGTAGGAGGCGGTGACGCCGCCGGTGGTCGGGTTGGTCAGCACGACGATGTAGGGCTGTTTTGCCTCGCGCAGCATCTGAACCGCAACGGTCGTGCGCGGCATCTGCATCAGCGACAGGATGCCTTCCTGCATGCGCGCGCCGCCGGATGCGGCGAACACGATGAACGGCGACTTCTTCTCGACCGCGAGTTCGAGCCCGCGCACGATGGCTTCGCCCGCGGCCATGCCGAGCGAGCCGCCCATGAAGTCGAAATCCTGCACGGCGATGACGACGGCGGCGCCTTCGAGCTTGCCGTAGCCGACCTTGATCGCGTCATTCAGGTTGGTGCGCGCACGCGCATCCTTGATGCGGTCGGCGTATTTCTTTTCGTCGCGGAACTTGAGCGGGTCCGGCGTGACCTCGGGCAGCGCGACGTCGTACCAGGTCTCGTTGTCGAAGATCGACTTCAGACGTGCCACCGCGCCCATGCGCATGTGGTAGTTCGAGCCGGGAATGACGAACTGGTTGGCCTCGACGTCCTTGTAGAACACGAGCTGCCCGGAATCCGGACACTTGATCCACAGATTCTCCGGCGTCTCCCGCCGCAGCATGTTGCGGATCTTCGGCCGGACCACATTGGTAAGCCAGTTCATGGTTTGCTCCGATGTGCGATCCCGCTCCGGGAACCGCCTGAAGGGATATATGGCTGCCGGACCCTGCCCCGGCAAGCCGCCGTGTCGTCCGCCCCGAAAGCGGAATTATGGCCTATTCCGCCGCCTGCTGCGCGCCCTTGACGCCCTGGGCCAGGGACGCCGTCAGTTCGGCGACGGCGTTAACGGTTTTGGCGGTGGCCCGCCCCTCGGCGTCGAGGCTGTTCTTGAGCGCATCGACCAGCGCGGTACCGACCACCGCGCCGTTCGCGTGCGAGGCGATGGCGCGCGCAGTCTCCGGCGTGCGGATGCCGAAACCGACGCAGACCGGCAGCTTGGTGTGGCGCTTGATGCGGGCGACCGCTTCGCTCACCGCCGAGGAGTCCGCCGCCGCAGCCCCGGTGATACCGGTGATCGAGACGTAGTAGACGAAGCCCGAAGTGTTGGCGAGCACGGCCGGCAGGCGCTTGTCGTCGGTGGTCGGCGTCGCCAGACGAATGAAGTTCAGGCCGGCCTTCATCGCGGGCAGGCAGAGCTCGTCGTCCTCTTCCGGCGGCAGATCGACGATGATGAGGCCGTCGACGCCGGCGCTCTTGGCATCGACCAGGAACTTGTCGACGCCGTAGATGTAGATCGGGTTGTAATAGCCCATCAGCACGATCGGCGTCGCATTGTCGTCCTTGCGGAAGCCGCGCACGAGCTCGAGCGTCTTCTTCAGCGTCATGCCGGCCTTGAGCGCGCGCAGGCCCGCGGCCTGGATCGACGGACCGTCGGCCATCGGATCGGTGAAAGGCATGCCGATCTCGATCACGTCGGCGCCGGACTTCGGCAGCGCCTTGATGATCTCGAGCGAGGTGGCGGGATCCGGATCGCCGGCCATCAGGAAGGTCACGAAGGCCGAGCGGCCCGCTTTCTTCAGCTCAGCAAAACGGGTGTCGATACGCGTGGTCACTTGCTCTTGCCCCTCAGGATGTCGCCGACCTGCGGGACGTCCTTGTCGCCGCGGCCGGAGAGATTGACGACCATCAGGTGATCTTTTGCCCGCTTCGGCGCGAGCTCCATCACCTTGGCGATGGCATGCGCGGGTTCGAGCGCGGGGATGATGCCTTCCAGCTTGGACAGCAGCTGGAACGCAGCGAGCGCCTCGTCGTCGGTCGCGGACAGATAATTCACGCGGCCGATCTCGTGCAGCCAGGAATGCTCGGGGCCGATGCCGGGATAGTCGAGACCGGCCGAGATCGAATGGGCGTCCTGGATCTGGCCGTCCGCGTCCATCAAGAGATAGGTGCGGTTGCCGTGCAGCACGCCGGGACGGCCGCCTGCGATCGACGCCGCATGCAATTGCGTCAGCCCGTGGCCGGCGGCTTCGACGCCGAAGATCTCGACGGTGGAATCGTCGAGGAAGGGATGGAACAGGCCCATCGCGTTGGAGCCGCCGCCGATGCAGGCGACGAGCGAGTCCGGCAGGCGGCCTTCGACCTCCTGCATCTGCGCCTTGGTCTCGTTGCCGATGATCGACTGGAAGTCGCGCACCAGCGTCGGATAGGGATGCGGGCCCGCCACCGTGCCGATGCAGTAGAACGTGTTGTGCACGTTGGTGACCCAGTCGCGCAGCGCCTCGTTCATGGCGTCCTTCAGCGTGCGCGTGCCCGACTGCACCGGGACCACCTTGGCGCCCAGCATCTCCATGCGGATGACATTGGGTTGCTGCCGCTCGACGTCGACGGCACCCATATAGACCACGCATTCGAGGCCGAAGCGCGCGCACAGCGTCGCGGTGGCGACCCCGTGCTGGCCGGCGCCGGTCTCGGCGATGATGCGCTTCTTGCCCATGCGCCGCGCCAGCATGATCTGGCCGAGCACGTTGTTCACCTTGTGCGAGCCGGTGTGGTTGAGCTCTTCGCGCTTGAGGTAGATTTTTGCGCCGCCGAGATGCTCGGTGAGACGCTCGGCGAAATAGAGCGGCGAGGGCCGGCCGACATAGTTCTTGAGATAGCCGTTCATCTCGGCCTGGAAGGCCGGGTCGGCCTTGGCCGCGGTGTAGGCCTTCTCGAGATCGAGGATCAGCGGCATCAGGGTTTCGGCGACGAAGCGACCGCCGAAAATGCCGAAATGGCCGCGCTCGTCGGGGCCGCTGCGGTAGGAATTTGGTTTGGCGATGTTCATCGGACGCTCAACTCTTGACTTGCATCTTGGGTGGCGCGCGCGGCGCGGATGAAGGCCTTGATCATCTCGGGGTCCTTGACGCCGGAGGCGCTCTCGACACCGGAGGACACGTCGACGCCACCGGCGCGGGTGACGCGAAGGGCTTCAGTGACGTTGTCGGCGTGAAGCCCGCCCGAGACCATGTAGGGCAAGTTCAGATCGAGGTTTTCGAGCAGGTGCCAGTCGAACGGCTCCCCTAAGCCGCCGGGCCGCGTCGCGTCCTTCGGCGCGCGCGCATCGAACAGGATGCGGTCGGCGACCGCGGCGTAGCCGGGCAGCACGGCAAGATCGGCTGACGTTGCGACCGGCACCGCCTTCATCACGGGGCGGCCGAACTTCTGCTTGATGTCGCGCAGCCGCGCCACGCTCTCCTTGCCGTGGAGCTGGAAAATGTCCGGCGACAGCGCGTCCATGATGTTGTCGAGCGTGGCGTCGTCGGCATCGACCGTGAGCGCAACCTTGAGCGCGCGCCGCTGCACCTGGCGGCCGAGATCGCGGCCGAGCTCCAGCGACAGATGCCGGGGCGAGGGCGGAAAGAACACGAACCCCACCATGTCGGCGCCCGCGTCGAGCGCTGTTTCGAGCGTCTCGCGCGTGGACAGGCCGCAGATTTTGACGAGCAGGGACATGGTCTCGAAGCAGGTAAAGGCCGCAACTCCGCGGCCGGAAAGCAGGGTTTTCGGTTGCGGCCGCTTCTACAACGTCGCGCGCTGCTTGTCTCGCCCGACGGGCCCGTAAAGGCCCACCCCGACGGGGGCGGGGAGGCGCTGGGAATCGGGCTTCGCCGCGACCGCCTGGGACCGCAAACCGGCCAGTTCGGTCCGGGCGCTGCGCGCATCCGCCTCATGCCGGCGGGCCGCGCGGCGCCAGTGCCGCTGGCCGAACCAGACGGCACAGCCGCCGGCCAGGACGCCCAGCGCCGCCACCAGGATCAGCAGCACGAACAGCGGCAGCGTGACCGACAATGCCGGGTCGTCGGAGACAAAAGGATCGAGGGAGACGGTGACGAAATGCCGGTTGGAGACGGCGAACACCACCAGGATCAGACCCAGCGGAATCACGATCAGCGCGGTCAGGAACTTTCGCATCTCGCTTCGCTCGCCTTGAATCAAGCTTCCGGCCGCATCGCTCGCGACCGCGGGAAACCCTGACGCCGGCCWTAGTCTGCCGCGCCGGGATCCGGATGGTCGCGGTTCAGCCGCTCGCGCATTTCCTTGCCGGTCTTGAAGAACGGAACGCTCTTCTGATCGACCGGCACATGGGCGCCGGTGCGCGGATTACGCCCGGCGCGTGCAGGGCGATGCTTGACCGAGAAGGCACCGAAGCCGCGCAACTCGACGCGGTCGCCGCGTGCGAGAGCCGCTACGATCTCTTCGAGAATCGCATTCACAATGTTCTCGACATCCCGCTGGTACAGATGCGGGTTGTGCTCGGCGATACGCTGAACAAGTTCGGATTTGATCATCGAGAGATAGGACCCGGAAGCGTGCGGATGACCATTTCCGTGAAAATACCGTGATCTGTCAAGACGCTAAATCAAGGTTGAGCGTCGTGAAAATGCGTGACAAATGCCAAAAAAGCAGGCTGCCCCGACACTCGCCGGACGCGAAAACCCTCAATTGCTCGCTCGCCCCCGTCAGTTTGACGCAGCCGGCTGCCACAAGGCGAGCATTCCATCCATTCCGAACCGGTCGACGGCCTGCGCGACGCCGGTTTGCCCGATTTGATGCGCAATCGAGCCCAAACCCAGCGCTTCCAGCGTCACGGCAGCAGCAGTCTTGAGGAACGGCAGGTCGCCGAAGCGCGTCTGGAGCTTGTAGTCGCGTACCGAAAGCCCCTTCTTGACGCCCTTCTGCTCGACCAGCCAGGTCACTGCAGTCTTCTCGTCACCGATCTGGTCGATCAGCTTGAGATCGATCGCCTGGCGTCCGGTGAAGACGCGGCCGTCGGCCACTTTCTCGAGCTGCGTGTCGTCCATGCCACGCCGTTCCTTCACCAGTCCCTTGAACCAGGCGTAGGAATCCCTCACCAACGCGTCGAGCGCGGCCCGCGCCTCGGGACTGGTCGGCTCAAAACCGTTGGGCGCGGCCTTCAGCGGCGAGGATTTTACCTCCTCGACCTTGACGCCGATGGTCTTCAGGAGCTCGGTGACGTTGGGGTACTGGAACAGCACACCGATCGAGCCGACCAGCGAGCTCTGCTGCGCGATGATGTGGTCGCTCGCGATCGCCGTGATGTAACCGCCGGAGGCGGCGAGACCCTCGACCATGACGACGAGCGGCTTCTTCGCCTTGAGCCGGACAAGCGAGTCGTAGAGCTGCTCGGAGCCTGCGGTGGTGCCGCCCGGCGAGTTGATGTGGACGATGACGGCGGCAGCCTGCGAATTCTCCAGCCGCTCCAGCGCCTGCGTGCGATCGGAATCGCTGCGGATCAGGCCCTCGATCTGGACCCGCGCAATCGAGCCGGCGGATGCGAAGGTGCCGCGCGCACCGGGCGTCGCGATCAGTGCGAAGCCCGCAATCGCCGCGATCGCGATCAGCGCGGCCACGACACGCCAGAACGTCAGCTTGCGGCGGATCCTGCGGCGATCGACGATGATGTCCGAATCGAGCGACATCGGAATATCTCCAAATGAAAGACCCAGGCGCGTTGTGCCGTCACGGCGTGACCAACGGCTTATCTGGATACATCAATTGCGGCGCAATTTGAAGAAAACAAGGCTGGTGCCCTGGTGGGGGCCCGGACGCCGCCACACACTCAAGTGTCGTCCCGGCGAAGGCCGGGACCCATAACCACAAAAGGTAATTTGGCGAAGACTCTTCGTTCGGTACTCCTACCGCCCAACATCGATAGATCACGCGGTATGGGTCCCGGCC
>NZ_JBFUES010000307.1:0-7443 GCF_056403875.1 Bradyrhizobium sp. P2_E8 | reverse complement strand
AGCGTACGCTGGAGAAACTCCTGCAGCGTGGTGATATAGTTGTTTACGTTGATCGGTTTGGGATCGAGCGCCTGTCGTCGGGAGAACGCAAGCAATCGGCTGGTCAATGCCGCAGCTCGCTGGGCCCCACGTTTGGCATTTGCCAAGGAACGGCTTAGATTCGGCGTGGGTATCCTAGCGGCGTGCCGCTCTGCGGTCTCGATGTTGCCCAGGACGATCATCAGCAAATTGTTGAAGTCGTGCGCGATACCACCGCTCAGCTGGCCTACAGCTTCCAACTTCTGAGATGCAGCCAGTTGCTCCTGGACGCGCTTGAGTTCGTCCTCGGCTTTCCTGCGGTCGGTAACGTCGCGCGTAACCTTGGCAAATCCGACCAGGTTGCCCTGTTCGTCCGTGATGCGATCGATCACCACAGAGGCCCAGAAGCGGCTGCCGTCCTTCCGCATCCGCCAGCCCTCGGCTTCGAAACGTCCATACTCCGTTGCTACGGAAAGTGCTCGCTCCGGCACGCCAAGTTCGACATCCTCAGGTGTGTAGAAAGCGCTGAAATGGCGCCCGATGATCTCTTCGGGCATATAACCTTTGATGCGCTGCGCGCCCGGATTCCAGGTCGTCACGTTGCCCAGTGGATCCAGTTGAAAGATCGCGTAATCGATTACGGCTTCAATCAACCGGCGGTACCGGCGTTCACTATCGAGGAGGTCTTCGTGAGCCTTCTGTCGTTCAGTAATGTCCCTCGTGACTTTGGCAAATCCGATCAGTTTACCGCCTTCGTCCCGAATTGCATCCACAACGACGGAGGCCCAGAAACGACTTCCATCCTTGCGAACACGCCAGCCCTCGGAGCTGAAGCGTCCGGTTTGCGATGCAACCGTTAAAGCGCGCTGCGGAAGCCCTTTGGCACGATCCTCAGGCGTGTAAAAACCGGCAAACGATTTCCCGATAATCTCGTCCGGCGCGTAACCCTTCAACCTCCTCGCACCGGAGTTCCAGCTTCGTACGGTGCCGTCGATGTCGATGATGTAGATTGCGTAGTCGATGATAGCGTCGATGAGCAGTTGAAGGCGACGAGTATCGTCGAGCCTGTCGAGAATTGTCTGAGGAGTTTGCAAAAAGGGCTCCGTGCCGGAGTACGGGAGGTAAAATCAAACTCCCCTTGCCGCGGCCGGTTCCTGCAAATTGGGGAGCGCCGTGCCTGCGTGCTCTACGTCAAGACTTCCTCTTTGCCTCTGTCGCACCGATAGATCAGGACTGATCTTGCATTCTTCACGTTCAAGAAGCGTGATGGTGTTTTGCACTTCGGACATGCTGGTCCCAGCCGTGGAGGCTGTGTGATGCAGGTTAGAAGTATCAAAGTGGGCAAAAGGTTCCAATATTAGCTGGTTAGAGGTTTTCGCTATTAACACTGCCTTACTTGGGCTTTTCGGCTCGAATGTGCAGGACATAGAGCGTGCTCTGGGATTCGTCCGTCACGTCCATTCGCCAATCCCGGCCCGGCACCAGCTTAGGGATGATGTCTGAGTTAGGTCAACAGGCGCCGTCCTGACCGCCGCCGGTCACGTCCGGTCTGCCGCGACAACCGGACGATATCAGAGCCGGTCCGGGCTTCGCGTTCGAGCCAAGAGCCGACATTAGTGGGCGCTTCGCTAAGATCAGTTTTCGGGTCTCACGTTGGTACCACCCGTGGCACATTTAGTGCGCCAATTTGCGCTGATAACTCCATCACCGCCCGGGGGCTCCTGGCGCATAGGAACGTTTTGATCCCAAGCGCGTCCTGCAGGCGCATCGATCCTTTAGTTTCTCGTGGATCGGCCAATGGAGAAAGCACTCGCCTGCGCCATTTCGGCGCTCATTGTGGGCTTTGGTGTCTGCGTCTTTGTTGCTGGCCTGGGCTCCAGCTCGCCCGCCCTATGGACCATCGTGGGGCTAGTCCCCATTGCGATCGGACTGATAAGCGCTTTCGGTCCTTCTTGATTGGCTCGGTTACATCGGGTGGAACGACGGTTTTCTCCAGAGAGGCAACCGTGGATCTAACCGAGATCGAGCGCGCGTTCTTGAAGCAGCTGTCTCCCGAACGGTGGATCAGCACCCAGCTGTTCGATCACGAGCTCGTGGTACGCCTAGTAGAGTTTGGCTTGGTTGAGGCAATCCCCCGAACATCGGGCGACACCCAATACCGCATTACCGCAGAGGGCCCGCATGGCCTTGAGCGGATAACGGTGCAACTCACGAGCAACATGCGCTCTCCCTCGCAGAAGCTTGGGACATTCTGCCGTTAGATCAGCGCGTCTGCATTTTCCGAATCGACAGTTCATGGTCGCTCAGCCACGCGCCACGTTCAGGGGTGTACGCGTGAGCCGGTCTCCGTCGACGCTTCTGCTAGTTGCCGCGGTAGTTTTGACCGTCTGCTTCGGAGTGGCGGCCTGGCGCCTCTCTAACGAGAAGGGCATCGACGTCACTAGCCAAATTCCGCGCCAGTCCTATGGCTGGAAACCGACGTCGAGGAATTGAGCGGGCGGCACCGCGATCTGCTCTGGAGCAAGACACTTTCAGAGTTCGCCACGCACAGGCGTTCCGCGAGAACGACATCGATGCCGAGGTCCTCCTGGATCTCACGGCCGAGGATTTGATCGGGCTCGGCGTCGCCTCGATCGGCCATCGCCGCAAGCTGCTCGCCGCCATTGCCGCCCTGCGCGCCGGCTCAATGTCAGTGACCGCCCCACGCGCCGCGGAATCCGGCAAGGCCTCGCTTGCATCCGAGGCCGAGCGCCGCCAACTCACCGTGATGTTCGTCGACCTGGCCGGCTCGACCGCGCTCGCGGCGCGGCTCGATCCGGAGGAAATGGCCGAAGTGCTGCGGACCTATCAGAGYGCAGTGSCGGCCGCGATCGCGCGGTTCGAAGGGCATGTGGCGAAGTACATGGGAGATGGTGTGCTGGCCTATTTCGGCTACCCGCGCGCCCATGAGGATGAGGCCGAACGCGCGGTGCGGGCCGGCCTTGCCGCGGTCGTGGCGGTGCAGAGCCTGGGATCGGGGCACGGCGAGACGYTGGCGGCSCGYGTCGGCATCGCGACCGGGTCGGTGGTTGTCGGCGAGTTGATYGGCGAAGGCGCGGCGCGCGAGGAGACGGTGGTCGGCGATACCCCGAACCTCGCGGCGCGGCTGCAAGCCCTCGCCGAGCCGGGCACGGTGATGATCTCCGCCCGCACCCGCGAGCTCRTTGGTGGACTKTTCGAACTCGYCGAGCTCGGCCTGCAGATTTTGAAGGGGTTTCCCGTTCCGGTGCGGGCGTGGCGCGTGGTCGGAGAAGGCGCCGCCGAGAGCCGGTTCGAGGCACTGCACGGAGCAGGTCTGACGCCGCTGGTCGGTCGCGAGCATGAGATTGGCCTGCTGCTCGAGCAGTGGGAGCGCGCCAAGGAGGRGGAGGGCCAGGTGGTGCTGCTGTCGGGCGAGCCTGGCATCGGCAAGTCGCGCCTCYTGCGGGCGCTGCGCGGGCGACTTGAAGATGAGGCGCATACGGCCCTGAGCCACTACTGCTCACCGCACCATCAGACCAGCCCGCTGCATCCGGTGATCGGGCTGTTGGAGCGGGCGGCAGGATTTGCCGCGGATGACCCCGCCGCAACGCGGCTCGACAAGCTCGAGGCGYTGCTTGCGCTCTCGAGCAATGATGTCAGCGTGGTGGCCCCGCTGCTCGCAGCATTGCTGTCGCTCGAGACCGGTGCGCGCTATCCGCCGCTCGACATGAGCCCGCATCGGCAGAAGGAGCGGACGCTCGAGGTGTTGGTCGATCAGGTCCTGGGCCTCGCAGCCCACCAGCCCGTCCTGGCCCTGTACGAGGACGTGCACTGGGCCGATCCGACCTCGCTCGAGCTGCTCGATCTCCTGATCGACCGGGTGCAAGGCGCCCCCGTGCTCGTCCTCATCACCTWCCGGCCGGAGTTCGAGCCATCCTGGACGTGCTATGCCCATGTCACCGCGCTGACCCTCAGCCGGTTGAGCCGMCGTCAGGGGGCGGCCATGGTCGCGCGGCTGAGCGGCAGCAAGGCGCTCCCCCCCRCGGTGCTCGACCAGATCGTGGCCAAGACGGACGGCGTGCCGCTGTTCGTCGAGGAGCTGACGCGGACCGTGCTGGAGACAAATCTGCTCCGGGATGAGGGCGACCACTACGCGCTCGCCGGACCGCTGCCGCCGATGGCGATTCCGGCCACGCTCCAGGAGTCGCTGCTGGCCCGGCTCGACCGGCTGGCCCCGGCCCGAGAGGTCGCCCAGGTCGCGGCCGCGATTGGCCGGGAGTTCTCTCACGAACTGCTCGCGATTGCGGCGGCGCTGCCGGAGAGCGAACTGCAGGCTGCGTTGGACGACCTCGTCGGCTCGGGCCTGGTGTTCCGGCGCGGGACGCCGCCCCTGGCGACMTACAGCTTCAAGCACGCGCTCGTGCAGGACGCCGCCTATGCGACCCTGGTGCGCGCGAAGCGGCAGCGCTTGCACGCCCGGATCGCCGCCGCGCTCGAGCAGCATTTTCCAGAGACCGTGCAGGTGCAACCCGAGCTTCTGGCCCACCATTACATGAAGGCYGGGCTSGCCGAACCGGCGATCGATTATTGGCTCAGGGCGGGACGGCGAGCCATCTCCCGCTCGGCTATGGYCGAAGCGCTCGCGCAGTTGCGGAACGGGTTGGATCTGCTYGCCGGCCTGCCGGAGGCCGATCGACGGYGGCGAGAACTCGACCTTCAGGTGGCGTTGGGCGTGGCGCTAATGGCMACGCAAGGCTGGGCGGCGCCGGAAGCCGGGCGGGCCAACACCCGTGCCCGCGAGCTCTGCGAGCAGATCGGGGCCACCACSCAGCTCTGGCCCGTGCTCTACGGTCAATGGGTGTTCCACGGCGTGCGCGCCGAGCACAACGCGGCGCGCGAAGTGGCAGACGAGTTTGTACGCCGAGCGCRGGACCAACAGGAGGATTCCGTCACCTTGGTGGCTCACCGCGTCCGCGGGACCGGCGCCTTTTGGCGCGGCGAGGCAGCTGCTGCCCGTGGTGATCTGGAGCGGACGCTCGCCCTCTATGATCCGGAGCGACATCACCCGCTCGCATTTCTCTATGTGCAGGATCCTCGGGTCGCGGCGCTGTCGGGGCTGTCATGGACGTTGTTTGCGCTGGGCTATCCGGAGCAGGCCCGGGCGCGGAGCCGCGAAGCGATCGAGGCCGCCCTCAAACTCGCTCACCTCAACACGCTGGGATACGCCCTGTTGTTTGCGTCATTCTTCGAGCAGTTCCGCCGGGCCGGGCGTGAGGCGCGGGACCGAGCCGAGGCACTGGTTGAGTTGGCGATCGAGCAGAATTTTCCGCATTTCCTCGCAGCGGCGTCGACCATCCGGGGATGGGCTCTGCTCCAGTCGGGAGAGACTGACACAGGGCTGGCGCAGCTTCGGCAGGGCCTCCCAGCCTGGCAAGCCACCGGGGCCGGACTCTATGAGCCGTATTTCCTCGGCCTTCAGGCTGAGGCCCTCGGCCGTTCCGGCGCAGTGGAGGAAGGCTTGGATCTGATTGCAAAGGCGCTGGGCCGAGTGGAAGAAACCGGCGAGCGGTGGTTCGAGGCCGAGCTCCATCGGATGAAGGGCGAGCTGATGCTGCGGCTGCGGAAGGCCGATCCGGTCGCTGCGGAAGCGCGGTTTCGGCAAGCGGCGTCAGTTGCACGACAGCAGGGTGCCAAGCTGTGGGAGTTGCGTGCAACAACATGCCTTGCAGGACTGTGCAGAGAACAGGGGCGGCGTGGCGAGGCTCACGACCTCCTCAGCCCGCTCTATAGCCAGTTCACTGAGGGCTTTGGGACCCCGGATCTACAGGCTGCCAGAGCAATGCTTCGAGAGATCATTGCCAGCTCCGAGCCGAAGAACAATACCAGTAGTTGATCCAGCATAGGGGCACAGCAGTCTCTTGGCCAAGTCGCCTGGACAAGTTTTCATTCAGTCGTGGTGTGAAGCCGCTCGCCGCTGAAATGGCGGCTTAGGGTCAAAAGCTGCGGTAGGCCCTAGGCTGAACCGACGCCCGGTTTGCCCCTGGGAGCCGACATGGGACGGGCTCGAGCGAGCTTCGGCTAAGGGCTAAAACCGGAACTCAGCCAGGCAGTCACGGGGCGAGGCCGCCTAGGCGGGCTTGCTACGCTTCGCCGTCTCGCACGGCTTGTTGCAGCCGGCATCGAGCCGCTTGCAGCGATTCCTTTATGCGGCTCGCCGTGGCGTCAACCGCGGAATCCAGCGCGGCACATTAGTCCGAAAGCTCTCGTACTCCGTGCCGAATGTTTGCTTGAGCGTCGGTTCTTCGTACATCACTACAAAGAGATGAAAAAAACAGCCAGAGTAGCGCGCCGTACCAGAGGAGACGCCAGTCACCAAACAAAAGGGCCTGACCAAAAATGACTGCGACGACCGCGATGTAGATCGGATTTCGCACGTAGCGATAAAGGCCAGTCACTACGAGCTTTTGTGTCGGCGCGATCGGGGCTGGCGCCCCCAGCCCCTCCAGCGCAAAACGGGCAAATGAATCCACAAGTCCGGGCACTCCGACGATGATCAATATACCGCCGAGGATCCGGGTTAGATCGACGCCGAAAAAAGCTGGCCGAAATTCCCACTGCGTGACCCACCAGGGGACGAAGCCTGCCAGCACCAACGGCGCAATGACGAAGAACAGAGCGGAGCCCAAGACAGCAATTGCTTTCGACATTGCGTACTCCTACGACCCGACAAGAATAGCTCGGCAAATCACTTTCTGCTTCGAGCATTGAACGTGGCTCCGCAATTAGTTGTGCCGGCCGTCGAGTTCTCTTCACCTCGCTTCTAACTCGCGGCTCATCTTGTTTGCGAACGAGCTGACAAATACCTCCAGCTTCGATTGCTCTTCGCCCCGACAGGGCCGGGCGTCCGTCCCACGCTCACCTTGCCCGCCGCCGGCGGGGTTGGGGCAGGGACTATGCCCCATCGCGCCGCAATAATTTCACAGTTTGAGGAACCAATACCCATGCCCGCTGGGGGATCAGCGCATGGGGGAGCCATGACTGACAGCGAGTGGAAGGAGCGCTGGCACGAGGTCGAGCGCTTTCGATTGATGGCGCATGAAACGACAGACCCAGTGGCGGCGGCTCTGCTTCTCGATATCGTGTTGGACTTAGAAGCGGACCTGAATGAGTTGGTCGACATAGAGGCGCAAAGGCTGCCGTGGCTTGGAGCAGTGGCATGAGTGCAGGCCTCGTCGATTGATCCAGCTGGGCAGCCGCTGTCAGGCGACATGGCACACCACAGCAAAAAAATCCCGGCGCTTGGCCGGGATCGATACTTCACGCCTTGTTCGTAAACCAAATCGTTGGGGCTCCCGCCACTCCCGCATTCTGCATGGCATTCTTCAATTCAGCACTCTCCGCGAAGGCTTGCGCAGCTTCAATCGT
>NZ_JBFUES010000306.1:0-7443 GCF_056403875.1 Bradyrhizobium sp. P2_E8 | reverse complement strand
CGTCATGAGCTCCTTGACGAGGTGTGCGCCGACCGTGGCGGCATAGGAGTCGATGAGGCCGAGCCTCAGATCGACACGCTCAGGCAGTTTCGCTGCCTCCCGGAGTGCGCCGAGTAATGCGTCAAAGTCGCGATTCAGATCGCGAACCCGGCCAGCAAGGATGCGGCCCGCCCGCGTCAGTGTAAGCGGCCTCCGGCTGCGGTTGAAGAACGCCACGCCGAGCGCGGCCTCGGCCCGCCGCACAGCCTGAGAGACCGCCGATTGCGTCATCCCGAACTGACGGGACGCCTGAAGCATGCTGCCAGACTCCGCGACGGCAGCGACAATCTGCAAGCTTCGCAAGTCTGGAATGGCTGGCGTCATATCCATAGCTTAAGCAGAAGTCATATTAACATGCAAATTGGCTTCATTATATGAATTATCCTTGTAGGAGAGCCGCATCCAAAAGCAGACTTCGGATCGTCCTAACAATTAAGCAGTTCCCGATCGATGAGCGAGAAAGCGGATATTCTGGTGATCGGCCTCGGTGCCATGGGCAGCGCGGCCCTCTATCAACTGGCCAAGCGAGGGGTAAAGGCGGTCGGCCTCGATCGCTTCGCCCCGCCCCACACGATGGGATCCAGCCACGGCGAAACCCGCATCACCCGGCAGGCGGTCGGTGAAGGCCGCGATTACGTGCCCCTGGTGCTGGATACCCACCGGATCTGGCGTGAGCTGGAAGCCGAGACGTCCGCCGAGTTGCTGAACTCATGTGGCCTCGTCGTCATGGCGCCCGGTGTCGGCGAGACGTCGCACCACGGCAAGCCGGACTTCGTCGCACGTTCGATTGGAGCGGCGCGTGACTTCGGCATCGCGCATGAAGTGCTCGACGGGCGAGAGGTGGCTCATCGCTTCCCGCAATTCCTGAACCTCGAGGGCAACGAGAAGGCCTATTACGAACCCGGCGGAGGATACGTTTTTCCGGAGCGCTGCATCACGGCGCAACTGACGCGCGCGGAGCAGCTCGGCGCAACGATACGCACGGGAGTCGAGGTTCTCTCGATCGTGCAGAGAGGCTCCGCCGTTCGGGTGGAAACGTCTTCAGGCACATTCGAGGCGGCACAGGTGGTGGTGTCGGCAGGCGGCTGGAATGCCCACCTGCTCGGCGCGCCGTTCGATCGCGTGCTTACGGTGAAGCGACAGGTGCTGCATTGGTACGAGCTCGACGATACCAGCGCGTATCGCGCCAACGCCCCTGTGTTCATCTGGATGCACGGCGCGACGGATGTCGACTACCTCTACGGCTTTCCGCCATTGCCTGGCGATCGTCGCCTCAAAGTCGCGACCGAGCAGTACGAGACCAACACGACGGCCGACACCATCGACCGCACCGTCGATCCTGCGGAATCGGCTGAAATGTACCGGAAGCACGTGGCGGGGCGGCTCGCCGGCGCCACACCGCGCGTCGCGCAGGCGGCTGCCTGCATCTACACGGTGACGCCCGATCGGGGCTTCATCATCGACCGCCATCCCGACCAGGACAGAATTTGCGTCGTCTCGGCGTGCTCGGGCCACGGCTTCAAGCACTCCGCAGGTATCGGCAATGTCGTGGCCGGGATGGTGACCGACGGTCGAAGCGCGATCGACCTCAGCCCATTCTCCATCTCCCGCTTTTCGTGACGTTTGGCACGAGCCTTGTATCTTGAAAAAGCACGCGCAACGCGCGTCGTGATTTAAATCCTGGAGGCTTCATCCGATGAGAGACATTGTCCGTTCCATGATGACAGGAGTCGCGGCGCTGCTGATGCTTGGCAGTGCCCAAGCAGCCGATGGCATCGATGCCATCAAGCAGCGCGGCACGTTGAACGTCGGCGTCAAGGCTGACTACAAGCCCTTCGGCTTCCGCGATCCCACCGGAAACGTGGTCGGCATCGAGCCGGATCTCGCCGCAGACATTGCCAAGCGCCTCGGCGTCAAGCTCGAGCTCGTTCCGGTCGCGGCGTCCAACAGAATCGAGTTTCTTCAGCAGGGAAAGGTTGATCTGCTGATCGCGACCATGTCGGACAGGCCGGAACGCCGCCGCGTCGTTCAAGCCATCGAGCCTCTGTATTATTCCGACTATGTGAACATACTTCTCAACAAGAAGGCCGGCATCAAGGACTGGGCCGAGCTCAAGGGAAAGCCCGTATGTGCAACGTCGGGGGCCTGGTACAACAAGGACGTTGCCAAATCCTACGGCCCCGAGATCGTTGCGTTTGACGGCTCGGAGAAGCCTCTGTTCGCCATGAAGCAGGGCAATTGCATCGGCTATGTCTATGATCAGACCTTTCTGCAAGGCAAGTTGCTGGAGGATGAGTGGAAGACGGACTACGACTTGCCCCTGAAAGGTGTTCTGCCTTCACCGTGGATGATCGCCGTTGCGCTCGAGAATACCAGCCTTCAGAAGCTGCTCGAAGATACGACAAAGGACTGGATGAAGACGGGCTTCATCGTGGCTGCGGAAAAGAAGTGGGGCATTACGCCGACYGAGTATTCACTCCTCATGCACGAGCAGTACAAGGACAAATAGACGCGTGAAGCGGAGCGCCGGATCCATCTCGCGCTCCGAAGAGGTCAAGCCAATGCACTGATCCGAGGTGATTGCCTCAACAATTCGGTGTCGCGCAAATGCAGGCAATCGGCAACTGGTTTCAGCGCCTCTATGAATCGACGGGGCTGAATTTCTCCGTATTCTACGATGCGTACGACTGGGATCGTTATCTCGGCGGACTGAAGATGACGCTGTTTCTGAGCGTCACGACCATCATGCTGAGCCTGGTCATTGGCGCGGCAGGTGCCTTGATGCAGGGTAGCCCGTCCAGATTGTTGCGGCTGGCCGTCAATATTTTCGTCGTGGTCTTCCGCAACACGCCACCGCTGGTCCAGATCTTCTTTTTCTATTTCGGGCTCGGCACCATGCTTCCGGCCGTCGAGACGGCGGGCATGCGCGTTCCACTGCTGAGCAACGTTCAGTGGGCCATCATTTCGCTGTCACTGTTTGCCGCCGCCTTCAACGTGGAGATCTTCCGGTCCGGCATCGAGGCCGTGCCGAGGACGACCGTGGAAGCCGCCGAGGCGCTGGGATACACGCGCTTCAAGGCCTACATTCATATCGTTCTTCCGCTGGCCATTCGCGTCTGCCTTCCCGCGCTGAACAACAACCTCGTCAACCTGCTCAAGACGACCACGCTTGCCTATGCGATCGCCGTTCCCGAGACGCTGTATGCGGTCAAGCAGATCTGGTCGGAATCACAGAACGTTTTCGAAATGATGGTCGTGTTGCTTGCGACCTATGGCATCCTCGTAGGCGTCCTCGTCTGGTTGATGCATCGCTGGGAGCGGGCAATGCGCATTCCGGGGTATGCACGATGAAGACCGCCGAGCCCGTGCACAGGCTTGCCGTCCTTCTGCCGTATCGTCTCGCGCCGACCCGGATGTCCGTTCGGATCAGCCCGCTATCCGCGGCGATCCTCTGCTTCTGCGCTGTGATGGCTGCGTCCACCGCATGGGCGCAGACCGCACCGACGATGCTGTCCCCGCTTCAGGTCATCGTGAAATGGTCGCCGCTCCTGCTGCGAGGGTTCGCGTTCAACATCCTGATCTCCTTGCTCGCCATGCTGCTGGGCACCGTCGCCGGTCTCGGCCTGGGTCTGGCCCTGCTGTCACAGTACCGCTTGCTCGCCACCGCCAGCTGGTTCGTGACTCAATTCTTCCGCAACGCGCCCTGGCTGGTGCTGCTGTTCTTCGTCATGTTTCTGGTGCCCTTCCAGGTCACCATCTTCAACACGACCGTCCCTTTGCCCGACTGGATCAAGGCAACCGTGGGCTTCGCCCTGCCCGTCATGGCCAACGTCGCCGAGGTCGTACGCGGAGCCGTGCGGTCCGTTCCGTCGACGCAATGGGAGGCGGCTGAATCGCTGTCATTCACGCGACGCCAGACCATGTGGCTGATCATGCTGCCGCAATGCATCAAGCGAATGCTGCCGCCCTGGATGAACATCTATGCCCTTGTCGCGATGGCGACGGTGCTTGCATCGATCGTGGGCGTCTCGGAAATGCTGACGCTGACGGCGCAGGTGCATGCTGCCGAAGGCGGCAGACCGGAACTGTTCGCGCCGCTCTACGGTTTCGCACTGCTGTGCTTCTTTCTCTATTGTTATCCAATCAACCTCTGGACCGCTCGTCTTGAGCGTCGATTCCGCGTGCGCTGAGGGAGCAGAGCATGGTCGCGACCTGGACTCCGGATCAGCCCATCGTTCAATGCGTCGACGTCAGAAAATCGTTCGGCGCTCTCGAGGTTCTGAAAGGCATCAGTCTGTCGGTGAGGAAGGGCGAGGTGATCTGCATCATCGGCCCGTCGGGATCGGGGAAGTCCACGCTGATCCGCTGTATCAATGCCCTCCAGCCGATCTCGTCCGGCAGCATTCAGATCGAAGGCATCGAGGTCACCGATCCCAGGCTCGACAAGCTGGCGCTTCGGCGCAAGGTCGGAATGGTATTTCAGCAGTACAACCTGTTCCCGCACAAGACGGCGCTCCAGAACGTGATGATGGCGCCGATCCATGTTCTCGGCCAGAAACGTGCCGAGGTCGAAGCGCGCGCCCGAGCGCTGCTCGCCAAGGTGCGGCTCGCAGGAAAGGAGGACAGCTATCCTGGCGAACTCTCGGGCGGACAGCAGCAGCGCGTGGCCATCGCCCGTTCACTGGCGATGCGGCCGGACATCATGCTGTTCGACGAAGTCACGGCCGCCCTCGACCCGGAAACCGTCAAGGAGGTTCTGGTGACCATCCGAGAGCTTGCCGAGGATGGAATGACGTGCCTCCTCGTCACCCATGAAATGAACTTCGCACGAGAGGTCGCCGATCACGTCTACTTCACCGATCGCGGTGTGATCGTCGAGCACGGGCCGCCGGAAACATTGTTTACGGCGGCCAAGGACGAGCGCACGCAGCGGTTTCTGTCCCAGGTCCTCTGAGCTGGCTGCGCCGATCCTGGGCGCATCGGCCTTCGCACGACCAACCGGATCCGGCGGTAGCCTACTTGCCCGCCGCCTTCCGCAGCGCCTCGTTGATGCGGTCCTGCCAGCCGGGGCCGCCCTCCTGGAAGAACTCCAGCACGTCCTGGTCGATGCGCAGCGTGACCTGCTCCTTGACCCCCGGCGCCACGTTCTGCTTCGGCGGCGCCGCGGCGACCTTGGCCGTCACCTTCTTGAACGCCGCCTCGGCCTCGGTCCTGGCGTCGCCAAGCGTGCGCGGCCGCCTCGGTAGATCCGCCATGTCCTAGATTCCCTCAAACAGAGCCGTCGAAAGATACCGCTCGGAGAAGGACGGCACCACCGCCAGAATGGTTTTTCCCGCAGCTTCCGGCCGCCTGCCGATCTGGAGCGCGGCGGCAATCGCGGCGCCCGAGGAGATGCCGCCCGGAATGCCCTCGTGCCGCGCCAATGCGCGCGAGGTCTCGATCGCCGTGGTCGAGTTGATTTTGACGATCTCGTCGATCACGGAGCGGTCGAGGATATCAGGGACGAAGCCCGCGCCGATGCCCTGGATCTTGTGCGGCGTGTGCTGGCCGCCTGACAGCACCGGACTTTCCTCCGGCTCGACCGCCACCACCCGCAAGGACGGCTTGCGCGGCTTGAGCACCTGGCCGACGCCGGTGATCGTGCCGCCGGTGCCGACCCCGGCGACGAAGACATCGATGTTGCCGCCGGTGTCGTTCCAGATCTCCTCGGCGGTGGTGCGGCGGTGCACCTCGGGATTGGCGAGGTTCTTGAACTGCTGCGGCATCACCGAGTTCGGTGTCGTCTTCACAAGCTCCTCGGCGGCGGCGATCGCGCCCTTCATGCCTTGCGCGGCCGGCGTCAGCACCAGCTCGGCGCCGAGAAAGGCCAGCATCTTGCGCCGTTCGATCGACATGGATTCCGGCATCACCAGCTTGAGCCGGTACCCGCGCGAGGCGGCGACGAAGGCGAGTGCGATGCCGGTATTGCCGGAGGTCGGCTCGATCAGCACGGTATCCGGCTTGACGATCCCGGCCTTCTCCATGGCGATGATCATGGCCGCGCCGATGCGGTCCTTCACGCTCGCGGCCGGATTGAAATATTCAAGTTTTGCCAAAATCGTCGCGTTCACCCCGTGCATGCCCGGCAGCCGGCGCAATCGCACGATCGGCGTGTCGCCAAAAGCGTCGACAATCGAATCATAGATCCGGCCGCGGCCGGGTTGGTGCGTTGCACCCGCGGTGGACGATGCGTCCATGATGAACTCCCTGTGACGACAATTGGCGCGCTGATCGCAGCTCTTACGCAGTTAGAGACAGCTTGCGGCGACACGCAAGCAGCAATGCGGCACATGTTAAATACGCTGCATCGCAAAATCACGTGAGCTACAAATATCAGAAAACCAACGCTTTTGTGTTGCGACCTCGTCAAGTGATTCTGCTTATGTTAGACTTACGTCTTAAAGCAGGGAGGTCACCACGATGTCAGCAGTTGCTGAAGTGTTGTCGACCGTCGCGCAGACTCGCGATCCGCGTTGCAGTGAGTTGCCCACCTGTCCGGTCTGCGCCGACTCCATGGTCGCCGCCGAAGCATCCGCCTACGTCTCGGACCACATGATCAGCTATCTCTGGACCTGCGACAATTGCGGCTACGGCTTCGTGACCAAGCACGCCGTCAAGCACCGGATCGTGTGCAACTGATCCTCAGTCGACCTGGCGCGGGGCGATATCGCCCCTCGCCCAATCCTCGCGCGTACGCTGATAGAACTCGTCGAACGTTCCGTGTGCGATCGCGTCCCTGATGCCCTGCATCAGGGCCTGGTAGTAGGCGATATTGATCTCGGACAGCAGCATTGCCCCCAGCGTCTCGCCCGCCTTGACGAGATGATGCAGGTAGGCGCGCGCGTAGCTGCGCGTCGACGGCCATGAGCTTTCCTCGTCGAGCGGACGCGGATCGTCGGCATGGCGCGCGTTGCGCAGATTCACCTGACCGAAGCGGGTGAAGGCAACGCCGTGCCGGCCGTTCCGCGTCGGCATCACGCAATCGAACATGTCGATGCCGCGCTTCACGGCTTCGAGGATGTCGTCGGGCGTGCCGACGCCCATCAGATAGCGCGGCCGCTCTTTAGGCAGCATCGGTGCGGTCTCGTCGATCATCGCCAGCATCACCGCCTGCGGCTCGCCGACGGCGAGGCCGCCGATCGCATAGCCGTGAAAGCCGATCGCGACGAGCCCTTGCGCGCTCGCATGACGAAGCTGCGGCACGTCGCCACCCTGCACGATGCCGAACAGCATGTAACCGTCCGGCGCGCTCTCGAAGGCGCGCTTGCTGCGCTCGGCCCAGCGCAGCGACAATTGCATCGCGCGCTCGATATCGGCGTGCTCGGCGGGCAGCCGCACGCATTCGTCCATCTGCATGGCGATGTC
>NZ_JBFUES010000305.1:0-7448 GCF_056403875.1 Bradyrhizobium sp. P2_E8 | reverse complement strand
GTCTTGACCTTCTCGAGCTGGATCGTGCCCTTGGCCATGAGATCGTTGAGGTCGCCGTCGGTCGCACCCGCGATCTTGGTGCGATAGAGGTCGACTTTCAGCGTGCCGCGGTGGTCCTTGTCGGTCCAGGTCGAGGGATTGCAGACGCCGTCCATTCCGGCCGGCACCCAGTCCTTCTTCTGGTAGAAGCCCTTGGCGACGTTCTCGCCGGTGGCGCCGCCGTTCTTTGCGGCCCAGTCGAGCGCTTCCCTCATGTACAGCGCCGAGCAGACCGCCGCGATGTAGTGCACGGGCCGGTAGACCTTGCCGGTCGGGTCGGACATCTTGGAGATCTCCATCACCGTCTTCATGCCGGGCGCATCGCCGCCCCAGCTCACCGCCGTGCGCAAGGGGAAGATCACGCCATTGGCGGCATCTCCGGCCGTCTTGGCGGCATTCTCGTCCATGCCCCAGACATTGCCGAGGAACTGGATGTCGACGCCGGCGGTCTTGCAGGCCTTCAGGACGGAGATGTTGGAAGCCGCGGTGTTGCCGAGATAGGCGTAGTTGGCACCCGAGGATTTCAGGCTCAGGCACTGCGCGCTGTAATCGCCCGGCGTCAGCGCGAACACCAGCGGCGGCAGCACTTCGAGGCCGAGCTCCTGCGCCATGGCCTCGCCGGCGGCCTTCGGCGCGTTCGGATAGGGGTGGTTGGCGCCCATGTGGACGAATTTCGGCTTGCCGGGCTTGCCCTTGGCCTTCCAGTCCTCGGCCGCCCACATCAGCATCGCGCGCAGCGAGTCCGAATAGCTCGGGCCGTAGAAGAAATTGTAAGGAGCGGGCTTGGCCTTGCCGCTGACGCCTTCGGGATCGGTGAGTGCCGCGGCATAGGAGCCGGAGAGGTCGGGGATCTTGTCCTGCGCGAGGAAGCCGGTCAGCGCTTCGGTGTCCGCGGTGCCCCAGCCCATGATCGCCGCGACCTTGCTGTCGGGCGCCGACCATTTCTTGTAGAGCGCGATCGCGCGCGGCACCTGGTAGCCGTAATCGTTGGTGTCGACATTGAGCTGCTTGCCGCCGACGCCGCCGTTCTTGTTGACCCAGGCGAAGGTGTCGGCGACGGCCTGTCCGTACGGCGTGCCGACGTCGGAGGTGCCGCCGGAATAATCGGCGAGATGCCCGACCGCGATCTGCGCCTGCGCGCTCGCCGAGAATGCGGCGATCACGAGGGCGAGCGATGCGGTGGTCAAAAGGGATTTTGTCTTCATTGGTTGCCTCCTCCTGTTTATTCGTTGATTAGCAAGTCGCCCGTTCTCAATGCGAGAACGGGTAGAGTTTCCAATAGGCCTTGATCTGCCGCCAGCGATGGGCGAGCCCGTCCGGCTCGAACATCAGGAACGCGATGATGATCACCCCGATCGCGATCTCGCGCAGGAAGGTGATGTTGTTGTTGAGTGACAGCGCCTTGTCGATCGCGCCGCCCTTCAGGTAGAGGCTGAGGAATTCCATCGTTTCCGGCAGCAGCACCACGAAGGCGGTGCCCATCAGCGTGCCCATGATCGAGCCGGTGCCGCCGATGATGATCATGGCCAGGAACAGGATCGAACGCTCGATGCCAAAGCCTTCCTGGGAGACCACGAGCTGGTAGTGCGCATAGAGCGCGCCGGCGATGCCGGCGAAGAAGGCGGCGAGGCCGAACGACAGCGTGCGGTATTTGGTGAGGTTGATGCCCATGATCTCCGCGGAGAGATAATGGTCGCGGATCGCCACCAGCGCGCGGCCGTCGCGCGTGCGCATCAGATTGGTGACGAGGATGTAGCTCGCCAGCACATAGGCCAGCACGACGTAGAAATACTGCTTGTCGCCGCGCAAGGTGAAGCCGAAGATCGAGAACGGATTGGCGCTGGCCGGCACCGAGCCGCCGGTGAACCATTCGGCGCGGGAGAAGAAGTCGAGCAGGATGTATTGCGCGGCGAGCGTCGCGATGACGAGGTAGAGCCCCTTCAGCCGCGCCGCCGGAATGCCGAAGATCAGCCCGACCAGCGCGGTGACGACGCCCGCGAGCGGGATCGCGAAGAACACCGGGATCGGCGCATTGTTGGAGATGTAGGCCGAGGTGAAGGCGCCGAGCAGAAAGAACGCCGCGTGGCCGATCGAGATCTGGCCGGTGAAGCCGACCAGGATGTTCAACCCGAGCGCCGCGATCGAGAAGATGCCGATCTGAATCAGGATGCTGAGCCAGTAGCCGCCGAGGAATTGCGGCACGAGGCAGAGCAGCAGCACGCCAACGATCGCAAAGTTGCGGCTGGTGGCCGTCGGGAAGATCGTGGTGTCGGCCGCATAGGAGGTGCGGAAATCACCAGCGGGGATGAGGGCAGGGCCGGCCATGGGTCAGATCCGCTCGATGTCGTGGGTGCCGAACAAGCCGTAGGGCTTGATCATCAGCACGATGATGAGGACGTAGAACGGTGCAATCTCGTAGAGATTGCCCCAGTGCAGATACTCGCTGTCGACATATTGCGCGATGTTCTCGAGCAAGCCGATGATGATGCCGCCGAGCACGGCGCCGCCGACGGAATCGAGCCCGCCGAGGATCGCCGCCGGAAACACCTTGATGCCGTAGGCGGCGAGGCCTGACGATACGCCGTTGACGACGGCGACGACGACGCCCGCGACCGCCGAGACGGTGGCCGAGATCGCCCAGGCCATCGCGAAGACGCTCTTGACGGAAATGCCGAGCGACTGCGCGACCTGCTGGTTGAACGCGGTGGCGCGCATCGCAAGGCCGTATTTTGATGCGCGGAAGAACCAGGCCATGCCGATCATCATCGCGACCGAGACCACCAGGCTCATGACATAGACGGTCTGGATCTGAAGCCCGAACAAGCTGACCGACTGGCTCTCGAACACGCGCGGGAACGGCTGCGGGTTGACGCCGAACATCCATTTCAGCGTCGCCTGGAGCACGGTCGAGAGGCCGATCGTCACCATGATCACCGAAATGATCGGCTCGCCGATCATCGGCCGCAGGATCAGGACCTGGATGGCGATGCCGAACACGAACATGAACACCAGCGTCATCGGCATGCCGATCCAGAACGGCACCTGATATTTCGCCAGCAGCGCCCAGCATACCCAGGCGCCGACCAGCAGCAGCTCGCCTTGCGCGAAGTTGACGACCTGCGTCGCCTTGTAGATCAGCACGAACGACATCGCGACCACGCCATAGAGCGTGCCGACCACGAGGCCGTTGACCAGGAGCTGGATGAGGAAGGCGGTGTTCATATCGGCTGACCCAACTCGTCATTGCCGGGCTTGACCCGGCAATCCATCAATGTGGACGGAAGCTTGTTCGGAAGAGGATGGATGCGCGGGTCGAGACCGCGCATGACGATCACGTGTGTCACTCCGCAGCCTCCGCCAGATGCCCACGCCCGCCGAGATCCACCACCCGCAGTGTGGTGCGCACCCTCTGCGTGGTGCCGTCCTGGAAGCGGATCACGGTGTCGACGGGGATGTCGGCATCGCCGCGGTAGATGGCGTCGATGATGCCGGCGTATTTCTCGTTGATGACGCTGCGGCGTACCTTTCGGGTGCGGGTGAGCTCGCCGTCGTCGGCGTCGAGCTCCTTGTAGAGCAGCAGGAAGCGCGAGATGCGCTGCGCCGGCGGCAGCGTGGCGTTGACGGTCTCGACCTCCTTCTGGAGCAGCGTGTAGACCTCGGGCCGCGAGGCGAGATCGCTGTAGGTCGTGAAGGAGAGGCGGTTCTTCTCCGCCCATTTCGAGATGATGGAGTAGCGGATGCAGATCATCGCCGCGAGCGCGTCGCGCCCCGAGCCGAGCACCACGGCTTCGGCGATATAGGGCGAGAATTTCAGCTTGTTCTCGATGAACTGCGGCGAGAAGCGCTCGCCGCGGGAGGTTTCCGCGAGATCCTTGATGCGGTCGATGACGACGAGCTGGCGGTTGGCGTTGAAATAGCCGGCATCCCCCGACAGCATCCAGCCATCCTTGATGTCGGCAACGCTCGCCTCAGGATTCTTGTAATAGCCGAGGAACATGTTGGGATGCCGCACCACGATCTCGCCGACGCCGTGGACGTCGGCATTGTCGATGCGGATCTCGACGCTGTCGGCCATCGGCACACCCGTGGTGTCGGGGTCGACCTTGCCCTCGGGATGCAGCGTGTAGGCGCCCAAAAGCTCGGTCTGGCCGTAAAGCGTGCGCAGCGGCACGCCCATCGCCTGGAAGAACTTGAAGGTATCGGGCCCGAGCGCCGCGCCGCCGGTTGCGGCCGAGCGCAGGCGGGTGAAGCCGAGCCGGTCGCGCAGCGCGCGGAACAGGACGGCGTCGGCAAAGCCGGAGCGCTGGCCCTGTTCGAGCGCGGCAAGACCGCTTTTCATCCCGATTTCGAACAGGCGCTGCTTGAAGGGCGTGGCGTCCATCACCCTGGCGCGCACGTCGGCGGCGATCGATTCCCAGACTCGCGGCGCAAACAGCACGAACGTCGGCGCGATCTCGCGCAGATCGTTCATCATCGTATCGGGCTCTTCGACGAAGTTGATCTTCATCCGGCACAAGAGGCCTTTGCCCAGCACGTAAACCTGCTCCATGATCCACGGCAGCGGCAGCACCGAGACGTATTCGTCGTCGGGTCCCTTGGGGTCGAAGGCAAGATAGGTCGCGCAATGGCCGAGCACGCGGCCGGCGGCGAGCATTGCGAGTTTTGGATGCGAGGTGGTGCCCGACGTGGTGCAGAGGATTGCGACGTCCTCGCCCTTGGTCGCATCGACGAGCTTGTCGTAAAGCCCCGGTTCGCGCGTAGCGCGGGCGCGGCCGAGCTCGGCGAGTTTCTCCGCCGACAGCAGTCTGGGGTCGTCGTATTTCCGCATCCCGCGCGGGTCGGAATAGATGATGTGCTTCAGATCAGGCACGCGGTCGGCGAGGGTGAGCAGCTTGTCGACCTGCTCCTCATCCTCGGCGAAGACGAGCTGCGCCTCGCCATAATTGAGGAGATAGGAGGCTTCTTCGTCCAGCACGTCGCGGTAGAGCCCGAGGCTCAGGCCGCCGATCGCGTGGGTGGCGATTTCCGCCGCGACCCAGTCCGGCCGGTTGTCGCCGATGATGCCGATGACGTCGTTGCGCCCAAGGCCGAGCTCGACGAGGCCGAGCGCGAAATCGCGCRCGCGCGTCTGGTAGTCGTTCCAGGTGAAGACACGCCACAGCCCGAGATCCTTTTCGCGCAGCGCGATCTCGTTGCCATGCTCCCTGGCATTGAGCCGGAGCATTTTGGGATAGGTATCGGCCTGCGCGACGCGGCCCGCATAATCCATCATGCCGCGCTCTCCTGCGCCGGCGGAGCATCGTCGGGATCCACCAGCACCTCGTCCTCTTCGCCGAGATAGGCGCGCCTGACGTGGGGATCGGCGAGCACCGCACCCGGATCGCCCTCGGCGATCTTGCGGCCGAAATCCAGCACCATGACGCGGTGAGAGATGTCCATCACCACGCCCATGTCGTGCTCGATCATCACCACCGTCATCCCGAACTCCTCGTTGAGATCGACGATGTAGCGGGCCATGTCCTCCTTCTCCTCGAAGTTCATGCCGGCCATCGGCTCGTCGAGGAGGATGAGGCGCGGCTCCAGCGCCATGGCACGGGCAAGCTCGACGCGCTTGCGCAGGCCATAGGAGAGGGTGCCGGCTTGCGCCTTTCGCACCGACTGGAGGTCGAGGAAGTCGATGATCTCCTCGACCTTGCGGCGATGCGCGAGCTCTTCCTTGCGCGCGCCGGTGAGCCAGTAGAGCGAGCCCGTGAGGAAATTGTTCTTCAACAGGTGATGGCGGCCGACCATGATGTTGTCGAGCACGCTCATGTGGTGGAACAGGGCGAGGTTCTGGAAGGTGCGGCCGATGCCGAGCGAGGCGCGGGCGTTCGGCGTCAGGCCGGTGATGTCGCGGCCCTGATAGAACAGCTGGCCCTCGGTCGGCTTGTAGCGGCCGGAAATACAGTTCACGATCGAGGTCTTGCCGGCCCCGTTGGGGCCGATGATCGAGAACAGCTCGCCGTCCCTGATGGCGAAGCCGACATCGGTCAGCGCACGGACGCCGCCGAACCGCAAGGACACGCCGCGCACTTCAAGACTGGTAGCCACCAAACAAATCCCTCCCGGTGATGGCGCTTGATTGGCGCTCTTCGTCGGTTCCTGTCGGGCGATCCTAGTACGGTCGTGTCGGCCAGACCATGCAGCTATTGGTCTCGACCGGACCCGTGAGGCTCTCGTTCCCGTTAGGGGATCAAAAGCCGCATCGCCCGAGGTGGTTCTCAATAGGGGAAAGCGCTATTTTGAAATGTCTCCGGCCTGACAATTCTGCGACAAAGTTTTTTCAGGCGGTGGCGGTCTTCATCTTTCGTCGGATGGTGGCGAGCGGCCGTGTTGCAGTGCAACAGAGGACGGAGTGACGAAACGGTGCGGCTGGCTTCGGGATCATGATTTCAGAGGATCAACTGAAGCGCATCGCCGCCTGGTCGCGCGAGCTCACGCAAGCGGAGATCGAGGTCGCTCGCGCGGGGATCACGGAGCGGTCCTACGGCACCGGCGAGACCGTGTTCATGCGTGGCGACACGTTCGACTATTGGGCCGGCATGGTCTTTGGTCTTGCCCGGATGGGCGGGGTCTCGCGCGACGGCAAGGAAACGAGCCTTGCCGGGCTGACCGCGGGGGCCTGGTTCGGCGAGGGCAGCGTGCTCAAGAACGAGCCGCGGCGCTACGATGTGGTCGCGCTTCGCGACAGCCGCGTCGCGTTGATGGAGCGCGCCGCTTTCATGTGGTTGTTCGAGAACAGCGTCGGTTTCAACCGTTTCCTGGTGCGCCAGCTCAATGAGCGGCTCGGTCAGTTCATCGGCATGCTCGAGGTCAACCGCACGCTGGATGCCACCGCGCGCCTCGCCCGCAGCATAGCCTTGCTGTTCAACCCGATCCTCTATCCGGAATCGACCGCCCATCTGGAGATCACCCAGGAGGAGATCGGGGCGCTGTCCGGCATGTCCCGCCAGAACGCGAACCGCGCATTGAACAAGCTTGAGAAGGAAGGCCTGCTGCGGTTGGAGTACGGTGGCGTGACGATTTTGGATATCGAGCGGCTCAGGAGCTACGGGGAAGACTGATGACATGCGCTTTCCGGATCGTCCTGTGCTGATAGAATTTGACGATCGCGAATCGGACTCACCTTACGTCGAGCGCGTATGGCGCAGCCGGAGCCGGAGCGGTGGCTCGTTTCTCTCGATGGCCGAGGGAAACATCGAACTGGTTGTTACCAGGCTTCCGGGGTTTTTGGCAGTGACACTCAGGGGGCCGGTGATCCAAGGGGCTCTGATTGAATGTCCGCCGGATGGCGAATGGCTCGCCATACGTTTTCGACTGGGAACCTACCTGCCACAGATACCGACGGCGGCATTGATCAACCATCAAGA
>NZ_JBFUES010000304.1:0-7482 GCF_056403875.1 Bradyrhizobium sp. P2_E8 | reverse complement strand
CTACTCCAGCTGGTTGCCATCCCCTGCATCGGCCTCGTCGCGATGTTTTTTGTCGCGACGCCTGCGCACAACAGCATTGTAAGATCGTGAGTTCGTGCAGACCGCGACACCAAATGCGTGCCGCGGAAACCATCCCCGTCATATTGAGGGTTTTTCCATGAAGCGCTTTCAGAACAAAGTTGCAATCGTGACGGGGGGCGCCCGCGGTATCGGGGAACAGGTAGCAGCGGATTTCGTCACGGAGGGCGGTCGGGTCGCAATCGTTGATATGAACGCACAACTCGGCACCGAGCTGGAATCCAAGTTGGGGAAGGATGTCTCGATCTTCATCCCGACCGATGTACGCGACGAACACCAGTGCGCCAAAGCTGTCGATACCACCTGGATGCGCTTCGGTTCGCTGGACTTCCTGGTCAACAGCGCCATTGCGATAAACGGCGGAACGCTGATCGAACTATCGCTTCTCAAATGGCAGACCACGATCGATGTAGGATTAACTGGAACGTTTCTGATGGGACAAGCCTTCGCGCGCCGAATGATCGCAGAAGGAAAGCACGGCGCGGTTGTCAATCTTTCTTCAGTGTCCGCCTACCACCCGTACGCCGGATCCGGTGCCTACAGCACGGTTAAGGCTGGCATCCTTCATCTTACCACCCTGATGGCAGTTGAATGGGCTCCAAACGGCATCCGCGTCAATACCGTCGCACCCGGCACCGTCGAGACTCCGCTGACCGCTTATTTAAGAGATCCAGAAGTGCGCAAGCTTCGCGCTGCGGCTGCTCCCCTCGGACGGGTCGGTCAGCCCAATGACGTCAGTCCTGCCGTACTCTATTTCCTCAGCGAAGACGCAAGCTGGGTTACAGCGGCCACACTGGAAGTGGACGGAGGGCTTAATAAGAGCCTCATGAACAACCTTCCCGGACGCTACTGGTCAAGCTAGGCAGAATCGCGCGCCCTCAGCTAACCCCCATTTGAGCCAGCAACCACTTACCGGAAGCAGCCTGCTCGGCAGCAATATGGGCAAGAACGCGTTTAACGTGTTCACCGGCAAGCGAGAGCTGTCGATCGCGCGCCTGAATGAAAGTCCACGCGATCTCGAGCTCGTTGATGGGCGCTATTGCGACTTTGCGCTCGTTAAACAGACGGAACACAGAACAAAAAGGTAGGATCGTCCATCCCGTACCCGCCTCAACGAGTGTGACGGCAAGCTGCGGTGTATTGACCTCCAGGACGCCAGACGCGGCGAGCTTTCGTCTCGTCAAAGCGCTCTCGACGATCATCCGCACAGGCGTTGGACGACTGGTGAGTACAAGCGGCTGACGTATTGCAAAATCGAGTTCGACGGGCCGGGATGGATGAAGGTTCGCGCTCAGCGGTCCGATCAGCCAAAGAGACTCGCGAAGCAAGGGTGTCGCTTCCAACGAACTCAGCGGCTCAACGTTGGTACCGACCGCCAGATCTGCACGCCCATCCGCCACCATGGACCAGGGGTTGATGATCCCGCTGATACCCTCAACAACGCGGAGGAGTATCGCGGGGTAGAGCTCACGCACCCGCACAATAGCAGGAGCGGTCAACAAATCGAGCATCGAGGGAGGCATTACGATTGTAAGCTCACCGCCTGGTTCGCTGAATTCATCCCGGATTTCCTGGCGAACCCGGTCGAAAAGTTGCAACAGAGTAGCCGCTTTCTCGCGGAGCCGGTGCCCGGCTATGGTTAGCGTGACGCCACGATCAGTTCGGCGAAACAGTGTCACTCCGAGCTCGGACTCGAGTTGCCTCAAGTGCCTTGAAAGCGCGGGTTGCGCGATATGCAATAGAGCCGCCGCGCGATTGACGCTACCGAGCTCAGCAATCTGTAGGAAAAACCGGAGTTGCCGTAGGTTCATCTACAGACCCTTACACATCCTACGACACCACGGACTAGTCTATTCCGAGCGACGTCTTTTCAGGGATTTTTGAGACCCGCGTCCCACAGTTAACCCCGGTCCATCAGACTTTTCAACCCAGAGCTATACCGCTCCACCTCAGGCATCAGCTGGCGCGCACGGAGGTTGTGCATCATCCCTGGCTGGCCATACGCCGACCGATGTCTTCTGCCGAAGCGGCATCGGGTACTCCGACTGGTCGTCCCTTGAGGTAGGCGGCACCATTGGCCACGAGCTACCGAGAGTCGGTGATAGGCAATCGAGCAACGGTTCTGCCATCGCTATCAAACGCGGTCCGACCGTCAACCCGGATTCCGATCGTATCATCGACGTCGGCGCCAGCTTCGCGTAACGATTCAAAGAGCTCATCGTGAGTCGGAATTCCGGCCACGCGTGCCGGCAGCGATGATGTTATCGGGAGAGACATCATTCAATGTGCCAATTTGATCGTCCCTACCGCACCTCAGTTGGATATCTTTTCCGCAGCGCGATAGGTAGCTTCTCGGTCAACTTTCATCACACTTCGCCTATCCGGTTCGATGCTTCCGGTATTCGATCCCGCGAACCTGCGGGCTCGGGCGTCGTCCGTCTTTTAAAATTGGAAAAGTCAATTCCCGGGATCTCATCGAGGTTCGATCACCGGCAGCAAAAGATATGCTTGATGCTCTGGATCGGAGTGCAACGTCACGGCTGCGCGAAATACGTGCGCCGGTCGATCGATCGGATCGTCGTGCTTGAATGGCCCAACACCGGTCCATCGCGTACCATGACTGTTTTCTGCCGGCGCAGGATCCCCACCATAGACGTAGTCCCTGCCCCTAACGGTCAATCCGATACGATGACCGGCTGGCACAACGATGCTTGTGGGCCAGATCTCAATATCCAATTGATAGATTTCGCCTGGCCTGAGGGGCTCGATTTCGTCGTGAGTATGATATGGTGCGTATGGCTGGCTTCGGTTGGGATCGAGTTTCCGGTGCGAAGCACGCAACCAACCTTGCGCCACTGGCGTATGGGGGTCGAGCGCGCCGCGGAAGACGATTTCCTTCATGTCGGGCGAAAATACACGAACAATGAGAAACAGATCTGCATCCGACGAGGCGGACGAGACGAAGACTCTGCAAGCGACCGGGCCCGTGATTTCTAGTTCGCGTGCTACTGGAGGAGCTAGGAAGGTAACGCCGTCACCAAGGCCCTCATAGGTTACCTTCTCGATCGACTGCGGCGGCGTCTCCCGCGACAAGGCAAGGTGGGCGGGACGAAGATAGTACTTCGTCCAGTTTGTTCTGGAGAGCGGCCAGGCTTCGTCGTGACGCTCGACAAAGCGCTCGCCAGGATGGCGCACCTGCAACTGGACCTTAGGCTGCTTGGCCCACCCCGTGTCTTTGTCTTTTAGAAAGTGGCCGAAGAAACGCTTCTGTAGCGTCAATCCATAGTCGGTATAAAATTCGCTCCAGTGCTCAAGTCCGTGCACCTCAAGCCATTTGTGTTGCGAGGCGGCACGAATAAAGCCCTCGAAATTCCCGCGAGGATGCAGGCCTTGGCCACCCCAGTTCGCGGATGACAACAGCGGGACTTCGATCTTAGCCCAATCGGGAGCTCGGTCTCGCCAATATTGCGAGGTTTGAAGGTTATTCTGGACGCAGTCCTCGTAGAAGTTTCGCCGACCCGCATTCAATTCTTCCTGAGTAAGGGTATTTGGGCCACTGACCCAATCCCCGTTCAATCGGCTTTTGTACCCGTTCGTGCCCCGACCATTCTGGAGCGGGTAGACTTGCGAGACTGACCAATCGCGGACAAATCCGTTACAAAAAATTCCTCCGTGATAAGCCATATCTCGATAGAGATCGCCCGCCCCTTCCCAGGCGCAGATGGCGGCAAGATGCTTCGGACGAAGCGCCGCAACATGCCATTGATTGATTGCGTAATATGAGATGCCGTTGAGTCCGACTCTTCCATTGCACCACGAACGGCTCCCAGCCCATTCAATGCAAAGCGCAAAGTCCCTCGCCTCGCGCGCGGAAAACAAATCCAACACGCCCCCGCTGCGGCCAGCCCCGCGGCTGTCGACCCGGACACAGATATAACCTTCCGGTACCCACTTCTCGGGATCAACGACTTCCCAGCTTTGATACTTGTTGGTCGATCCTGTCGGTACGTCGGGGTGGTTCTGGCACATCGTGCGCCACTGGCTTCCATAGAGGTCCTCGAAGTGAAGCCACTTCCCGTACGGCCCATAGGTCATGAGGACTGGATATTTTTCTGCCTCATCGAGCGGCCGGTACACGTCGCAGCGCAGGACTACACCGTCATCCATTTCGATCGGAATGTCCCACTCGATGCGCATTCCATCGCGAACGTCACTCGCCTCCCGAAACCGCATCTTCATTTTCAACGAACCCCCAAGTAGCCGCCGTCGCCGCGACAACTATAGAACGCCATTTTTTCCAATGTCTATATAAATTTCCAAATTATCTAATTATTTGGACTGAGTTGCTGAGCATGGTATGATTTTTCGGCCAACCAACCCGGATCTCTCATGTTCGAGCAATCTCCAAAAACCCAGACCGAGTCTCTCTTCGAGGCCATCAGGCGCGACATCGTCAGAGGCTTGCTCAAGCCAAGCGACCGGTTGGGAATGGCCAGCCTCCAAGAACGTTACAGCGTAGGAATAAGTCCAGTTCGTGAGGCGTTGTCCCGGCTTACCTCCCTTGGCCTTGTGACCAGCGAAGGACAAAAAGGCTTCCGGGTGGCAAGCGTATCAGCGGCCGACCTGCTCGACCTCATGAAGACCATGATCTGGGTTGAAGGAACGGCACTGAACGCAGCCATTCTTCAAGGTGACAGGGATTGGGAGGCAAGCATTCTGGCAGCCGCCCACTTGTTGGGCATCCACAACGACGACCGTGATGACGGTCGTTTTTTCGACGACGACTGGGAGGATCGCCACAGCAAGTTCCATCTTGCGCTTGTCGCTGCATGYAAGGCGCCGCGCCTACTCGAGTATCGGGCATTGCTATGGGACAACGTCAAACGCTATCGATTGCTGTCCGCATTCTATGAGCGTGGATCAAGAGACGTGGATGGCGAGCATCGACAGCTCGCGAGAGCCGTGCTTGCGCGCCAGACTTCCAAGTCTGTGCAGTTGATGCAAAACCACCTGATCACCACCTGCCGGATCCTTTTAGGAAGTAGTCCTGACACAAAAGATCGGGCAGATGAGTTGGTGGCAGGCCTTAAGCGAGAAATTTCTGCCGGTCGAGGTGCCTAGAGCAACTCAAGTTTGCCCGCGCAATGGCTCGAACCACATGAGTTGAGGCCTAGCAGCGTCTACCTTCTGAGCCTAGCCGTGTCTAAGTGATTTTCCCACTTTCAACAATACCACCTTGCTGCTCCAGGCCTACCTGCCGGAAAGAGCCGCGATCGTTAGGAAGCATGGCAATGATGCAAGCCGCCACTAAGAAGAGGCCGGCACAACATACCAGCGTGGCTTCAAAGCCATAGGCAGTCGCGACGGTTGCAGTCACAAGCGGTGAAAAAGACGCCACCAGCCTACCCATATTGAAGCAAAATCCGGCGCCAGTTGCTCTTATGTCAATCGTATAGATCTGCGTAAAGTAGGCGCCAAGCAAGCCAGAGAAGACGATGAAGATTCCGACAGCCGGGCTGAACCATAGCAGCAATTCCAAATCGTGAATTCGCGTGTAGAGGCCGAGCATTGCCGCCACTCCAACAAAGGAAATCGTTAGAGCATTTCTCTTGCCGATCCAATCGGCGATGAAACCAAAGGCGTAGTACGACAAAAATACTCCCGCATTGAATGTGATGATGTATCGCGACACGAGCGCGGGGGACAGTCCGCGCTCAGCGGCCAGATAGCTCGGCAACCAGGTCAGCACGCCAATGTAGGCGAAGAGAGCGCAACAGGCAGCGAGGGTGCCATAAATCGTCTGCCATAACAGTGCGCCACGAAAGATCTCGACAAAGGAACGCCTGGAGCTAAGAGCTCCACCCACTCCCTTTCCCGCTGCCGTTGCAATGGAACGCGCGAGCCACGCTGGAGACTCTGGAATGAACGCAAAGACATAGATTAGTGGAATTGCCGCCGACAGGCCCGACCACAGAAAAACCGCGCGCCAATTGGGAAGAAGAGCACCGCCGAAGCCAGCTGCCAGCGCAGCACCAATCGGATAGGCGCTCAAAATATAAAGCGTCACCCTTGCACGATACTTGGGCGGCCACGTTTCTGCGGCATAGGCAGCCAGGATAGCCCATACGCCGCCGAGCCCCAAGCCGGCGACAAATCTCAAGCTCAGAAGCAACGAATAGGATGCATGCGGGAGAGCGAATGCCGCAGTTGCCAGACCGAAAATGACGAGAGAAAGAAGTAAGGCGCCACGCCTCCCGAAATTGTCCGCAAACCACCCCATCAAAAGTCCGCTCAGCCCGATTCCGATCCATCCAAGAGTTGCAAGCATCCCGGCCTGTGGAATGCTGAGACCGAACTCGGCACGGATTGTAGGGAGAGAAACGGCAAGGATGCTAATCTCGACCGCGTCCAGCATGTAGACAAGAAATCCGCCGAACAAAACGTGCCATTTGAGGTACGCGCGCATGACGATGACGCCCCTTCGGTGAGCAGTGTGACGTTTTTGAATCCTGTGGAGCAGTCAAGCCGCCTCCACTTACGGTCGATCCGCGGGCGTCTGGCGGACGCCCGCTCCAGTCACATGCGGTCAACCATTCGTCAGACGTGCACGATGGGATTTCGCAACACACCAATCTTGCTGATACAACTCTCAACAACGTCACCCGGCAGACAATATCTGGTCGCGGCGATAAGCCCGGCCTGGCCCTGCCACTTGCCTCCGAGTTCAGGGTCGGTTGACCAGGCAGTACCTGCCGGCGTACCGGTCACAACCACCATTCCCGGACGCAGAGTGAAGCTGATCGAGAAGAAGTGAATGAGTTCGGCGCATGACCAGATCATCTCCGACGTCGAACTTGACTGTCGCAACTCCCCATTAATCTTGGTTGAGAGGTCCAATTTCTGAGGATCGCCGATTTCGTCAGCGGTGACGATGATTGGCCCCAGCGGCGAGCTCGTGTCGAAGGCCTTGCCTCGACCAACCTCGTACCAGGTGAACCCTTCCGGCGACCGCCTGACTTGACGATCACGCGCAGTTACGTCGTTGACGATCGTGTAGCCGAACACGTGGTCGAGCGCGGATTCGACTGGAATGTGCCGCCCAGCCTTTCCAATAACGACCGCAAGTTCAGTCTCGCAATCGAGCTTTCTTGTAAGCGCCGGGTCGTAGACGATCGGCTCTTCAGGTCCGATGACGCAATCGCGGGTCATCACGAAGAACTCGGGCTCCTTTCCGCTCGTTTGCGCAGCAAGCTTCTCGGCGTTGTGCGCGTGATAGTTGCTGCCGCTACAAAGCAGGGTTGAGGGCTGCATTGGGGAAACGAATGTCACTCCAGAGCGCGCAATGCGCCCCCTGCCCGACTTGATGATTGCTTCGGCGGCCTTCTTGGCTTCGTGGCCCGAGGC
>NZ_JBFUES010000303.1:0-7497 GCF_056403875.1 Bradyrhizobium sp. P2_E8 | reverse complement strand
TCGCACTGACCGGGAAAGTGACGTCCTTCATCGGCCCGCTGTTGATCGGCATCATCACCGCGGCGACGGCGAGCCAGAAGGCCGGCATGGCCGTACTGGTCGTGTTCTTCGTCGCGGGACTGGGGCTGTTGATGCGGGTGGGGGAGCGATAAATCTCCACTGTCGTCCCTGCGAACGCCGGGACCCATAACCCCAGGGAGGAGTGCGAGCCGGCAACTCCGAGTCTTCGCCAAACGACGTCCTGTGGTTATGGGTCCCGGATCTGCGCTTCGCTTGTCCGGGACGACAGCGGGGGCTTAGTGCCTGAAATGCCGCGTGCCCGTAAACACCATGGCGATGCCGTGCTCGTCGGCGGCCTTGATCACCTCGTCGTCGCGCATCGAGCCGCCGGGCTGCACCACGGCGGTGGCGCCGGCTTCGATGCAGGCGAGCATGCCGTCGGCGAACGGGAAGAACGCATCCGATGCCACCACCGAGCCCTTGGTGAGCGGCTCGGCGAGCTTCAGCTCAGTCGCCGCATCCTGCGCCTTGCGCGCCGCGATGCGGGCTGAATCGACCCGGCTCATCTGGCCCGCGCCGATGCCGACGGTGGCGAGATCCTTGGCGTAGATGATGGTGTTGGACTTGACGTGCTTGGCGACGCGGAACGCAAATTTGAGGTCGCGCATCTCGGCTTCATCAGGCGCACGCTTGGTCACGACCTTGAACGTCATGTCGTCGACCACGGCATTGTCGCGGCTCTGCACCAGGAGGCCGCCGGCCACCGTCTTGGCGGTGAGGCCGGGCGCACGCGGATCGGGCAGGCTGCCCGCGAGCAGCAAACGCAAATTCTTGCGCGCGCCGATGATGGCGATCGCCTCCTCGCTGGCATCGGGGGCGATGATCACCTCGGTGAAGATCTTCGTGATCTCGCGCGCGGTGTCGGCGTCGAGCGCGCGGTTCATCGCGATGATGCCGCCGAACGCCGAGGTGGAGTCGCAGGCAAGCGCCTTGCGATAGGCGCCGACGAGGTCGGAGCCCTCAGCGACGCCGCAGGGGTTGGCGTGCTTGACGATGACGCAGGCCGCGGTGCGCTTGGCGTCGAACTCGCCGATGCATTCATAGGCCGCATCGGTGTCGTTGATGTTGTTGTAGGAGAGCTCCTTGCCCTGGAGCTGCCGCGCGGTCGAGACGCCCGGGCGCTTGTCGGGCGTCGCATAGAACGCCGCGGTCTGGTGCGGGTTCTCGCCATAGCGCAGCGACTGGATCAGCTTGCCGCCGAAGGCGCGGAAATCGGGTGCGTCGATCTCGAGCTGCCGGTTGAACCAATTCGAGATCGCAGCATCATAGGCCGCGGTGCGCGCATAGGCCTTTGCCGCAAGCCGCCGGCGCAGTTTCAGCGTGGTCGCACCGTTGTTGGCGGCGAGCTCGTCGAGCACCGCCTTGTAGTCCTCAGCCTCGACCACCACGGCGACGTCGTCATGGTTCTTGGCGGCGGCGCGGATCATCGCGGGGCCGCCGATGTCGATATTCTCGATGCAATCCTCGAAGCCCGCGCCTTTCTCGACGGTCGCCTCGAACGGATACAGATTGACGAGGAGGAGATCGATCGGCGCGATGCCGTGCGCCTTCATCGCGTCCGCATGTTCCTTGTTGTCGCGGATCGCGAGCAGGCCGCCATGCACCTTCGGATGCAGCGTCTTGACGCGGCCGTCCATCATTTCAGGAAAGCCGGTCAGCTCGGAGACGTCCTTCACCTTGAGGCCGGCCGCTGCGATCGCCTTTGCGGTGCCGCCGGTCGAAACCAGTTCGACGTCATGGGCGGCAAGCGCCTTGGCGAATTCGATCAGGCCGGTCTTGTCGGAAACGGAAAGCAGGGCGCGGGTGACGCGGCGGGGATGGTCAGTCATGAGCAAGATCCTCTGTCTTAAGGAGTGTCTATGCCCAGGCGCGCGGCGTCTCAGTCCCGCGCTTCCCGATGGTGCTCCATCCAAGGTCGCCAGTCGCGCGAGCGAGCGCTCGATAGCAGCTTTCGGCCGTTTTCACAACGATGAGATGGGGCCGAATCGTGCGCTTCTACAGCGGAAGTTCCGGCTCGCGCCGGGCGTTGCGGCGGGCATTGGTGACCGCGGGCGAAGCGGTGGAGCGGACAAAACTCCAGCGGATCGAGGGCGCCTGGCGGGCATCCTGCCGGATCACGATCTGCGCGGTGCGGCGGGGGCCGTCATTGCCGGCCAGGAACACGCTGTCCTCGAGATCGACCTTGTCGTCGAGCGCCTCGAAGGTCCAGACGTCGCGGTTCGGCAGCACCAGCATGACGCCGCGGGCATCCGACAGCCGGCTCGCCTTCACCGCCGGATGCAGATGGAAGCGGACCGCGAAATCGGCATCGGCGCCCTTGAAACGTCCGCCTTGCGGCGGCGACAGCGTGTCCTCGCCGTCGATGCGCGCCCCGTCATTGGCGATCATCAGGACGCGGCGATGGATCGCGCCGAATTTGGCGAGATAGCCGTCATGCGACGTCGTGAGCAGCGTGCCGTTCTGTACGATTTCGCGATAGCTCTCGACCTCCACGGGGCCGCTGGTGACAGGCGCACCATGCAACAGCCGCTTCATCGCCGACATCTCCACGAACTGGCATGAGGAGGTGTCGTGATAGGTCAGCGTCGAATGCGCCGCCGTGCCGCGCGCGAACGGCCGCCAATTGTCACGCCCCGTGGTCGGCATGCCGCAATTGGTTACGATGCGGCTGATGCCGGAGGACAACTCGAACGATAGGCAGCCGGCATGGGCGTCGTGGCTGACGCCCGCCGGCGGCGGCGGGCCGGTGTCGATGATCAGCGTAGTCTGGCCGGCATCGAGGCGCTGGAAGCCGGTATGCGGCATGTTCGACATCGGCGCGCCGTGGGTGTCGTCATAGGCAAGCAGCGTCGCGAGCAGGTCCGAGGGCGTCGCGCTCATGCCGTTGAACAGCGCGAAATTACCGTCGCCATGCCGGAAGAAGCGCAGCATCGGCATCATGCGGTCGATCGCGTTGAGCAGCGCCGGCGGCGGCGCGATGTTGCGCGCGGCGAAGGTCTGCCGCAGCGGCAAGAGGTCGATCAGGAGTTCGATCAGCGCGCCCGGATTGCGGGAGATGTGTCCGCCGTCGGGCAGAATCTGCCGCTGCAACTCGTCCGAAAGTTTTTTCGAGGCGCTGCGGATGTGCCGCGCCTGGTTGGCGAGGCAGAGCGTCGTGTAGCAAAGCGCGATCAGCACCTGGAGCTTCGGCACCCCGTCCGGGATGTTGACCATGGTGTAGCGCAGGAAGCGGATCTCGCGGGCCAGCGCGCGCAGATAGCGGCGGTAGAATTTGTTGTCGGTGTCGTTGAGCACCAGGGGCGCCTGCGACAACAGCGAGATCACGCGCCGCGCCAGCACGTCGGCGCGCCGCGCGACGGGGCGGCGCTTGTTGGCGGGGTTGGCGATCCAGTCCTCGACCAGCGCGCGCGCATTGGCGCGCGTCAGGGCGGTGTCGGCGGCGCGCAGATGGCGCAGCCAGCCGAAGCCGAGCAGCGCAACCTCCCAATCCTCCGACGGCGGCTCGAGATCGAAGATCGAACGGCCTTGGCAATTGACGATCTTGCCGGCGAAGACGAAACGGCCGGCATAGATCTCGGCGGCGCGGGTGGCGTCCGCCGTGCGCAGATCGTGCGGCGCGATGATCAGGCGGTCGGTGCGGCCGGGCCAGACCCGCGACAGCGCAACGGAACCGCCGCTCGCGCGCGCGAGCATGTTCCGCGCGAAGCGGTTCATCACCAGCGTCGAGATACGTCTGCGTTGAGCGACCGACACGCCTTGCCTTGAAGGGGGAGAGGAGGATTCCGACGAATCCTTATTAATCCCAAAATCGGCCGTCTGACACCACCTTGAACGGCGGGAATCAACGTCGAGTTTGTAAAAACCAGTGCAAAATCAGGATTTAACGAGCCGGGCGGCGAAGAATCCGTCGAGCCCGCCGAGCTTGGGATCGGCGTTCGGCAGATGGCTGGGCAGGGTGCGCAGGTCACCCTCGGCGGTGATGATCTCGGACAGCCCCGAGACCTCCGATGCCTCGATCGGGAGGCGGCGAAGCGCAGGCTCGGCGGCCAGCAGCGCGGCGATGGCGTGCTCGCCCTCCTCGGGTTCCAGCGAACAGGTGCAGTAGACCAGCGTCCCACCCGGCTTGAGCAACGCGACCGATTTTCGCAGCAGCCGCTGCTGGAGCGCGGTCAGGGCGGCGATGTCGGACTCCTGTCGCAGCCAGGCCACGTCGGGATGACGGCGGATCGTGCCGGTCGAGGTGCAGGGCGCGTCGATCAGGATACCGTCAAAACTTTCGGCGGGGCCCGCCCATTCCGCGGCGTCAGCGACGACGGTCTCGGCCTGGAGCGACAGCCGCGCCAGATTCTCGCGCAGCCGTGCCACCCGGGCAGGCGAGCGGTCGACCGCCGTGACATGCGCGCCCGCGTGCGCCAGTTGCGCGGTCTTGCCGCCGGGGGCGGCGCAGAGATCGGCAATGGACTTACCCTTGATGTCGCCGAACAGCCGGGCCGGCAACGCGGCGGCGGCATCCTGCACCCACCATTGTCCTTCGGCGAAGCCGGGCAGCATGGTCACCGAGCCATGCAGCAGCATCCGCACCGTCCCCGTCGGCAGCGTCTCGCCATGCAGGCGGCTCGCCCATTGTTCGGTGTCCGACTTCACGGTCAGATCGAGCGACGGCTCGTGGCCGAGTGCCAGTGCCATGTTCCTAGCGGTCGCCTCGCTATAATGTGCGCTCCAGCGCGCCAGCAGCCATGGCGGCAGGTCGAGCGATTGCGTGGCAACTTCCTCGACCAGCGCCTGGCCCTCGCGCGCACAGCGGCGCAGCACGGCGTTGACGAGGCCGGCATAGCGCGCAGCGCGCCGGTCGGATTGCACGAGGCGGACGGAGAGATCGACGGCGGCATGATCGGGCACGTCCATCCAGAGGATCTGGGCGGCGCCGATCAGCAGCGCGCTCTGCGCGCGCGGGGCGTCGGAGGGAATGCCCTTGTCGAGCAGGCGGGACAGCACATGGCCGAGCGTGCCGAGCCGGCGCAGCACGGTCGCGACCAGGCGGCGCATCAGCGCGCGGTCGCGGTCGGCCAGCGTCTTCAGTCCGGGATGGGCGCCGCCGCCGTCGAGCTGATCGTCAAGCGTACGGTGCTTGTGCAGGACGCCGTCGACGATGTCGGCGGCAATCCGCCGCGCCGCAAGACCAGGTACTTCGGATGGTGGGGCGAAACGTTGAGATGGCATGCGGAAGTAAGGTTCTGAGCAAGCGGCAGTTCCGCCGATATGGGCGCATGCCTTGAGAAAGCGATATCTGGCACGCGAATATGCCAAATGTAAGAATGGCCTCTCGCGTTTACAGCCCGCCATGACCATTTCAGCAATGCGTTATTGGGCGTCGCACGCCCCGTGATCCTGCGCTAGGAACCTCCACGATGAGTGACCAGCCCTCCGTTTCCGATCGCAAGCAGCTCACGCCGGCCGCCCAGCGTGCGCTGGCCGAGGCGGAAGCGCGCCGGCAGGCTGCTGTTGCCCACGCCGAGGCGACGCCGAAGGAATTGCAGGGACCGAAGGGCCCTGAGCCCACCCGCTACGGCGATTGGGAGCGCAAGGGTATCGCCTCGGACTTTTGAGGCTGTCTTTTGAGGCTGTCTTTTTAGGTTGTCTTGCCGGATCGCCCGACTCAGCCCTAGCGTGCACGGATGCCGCGTTTCGATCCCAGCCATCCCTACCGGCCCTCATACAGTGGCTCGCCGTTCGGCCGTCACTTTTCGGGGCTGTTGCCGTGGATGTTCGTGGTCGGGATCGTGGTGGCCGTCGTGCTTACGTTCCGGCACGGGACGAACTGGCCCTTCCCGCATGCGACCGACGGTCAATCGCGAGATGGCGAGATCATTTTGCAGCAGGCCAATCCGGACATCCGTCAGCCGGTCGACGTCATTCGCACGATCGATGGTGATACCTTTCTCGCTCGCGTGCACCAGCGTGACGGACGCGTTCTCGTCGCGCGCGTTCGCCTGCGCGGCATCGACGCGCCCGAGATGAAGGCGTCCTGCCGGGAGGAACTGGACAAGGCCGAAGCCGCCACTGACGCGTTGCGCGATCTGCTCGGCCAGGGCGGCGTCACGATCACCAATCTCGGCCCTGACAAGTACGGGCGTGTTCTCGCCGACGTCGCGACCAAACGCACTGCCAACGTCTCGGCCGTGTTGCTCGCGGGTGGCTATGCGCGCAGTTACAATGGCGGCCATCGCGACGGCTGGTGCGGGCGCAGCTGGCGCTTCTGGTAACAAAAAAGCCGCGTTGAATGACGCGGCTTTCGCTGTCTCCTGATCCTTCGATCAGCGCGTCACAACCACCGTCGTGCCGACGGAGACGCGGCTGTAGAGATCGGTGATGTCGTCGTTGAGCATGCGGATGCAGCCATAGGAGACGAAGCCGCCGACCGAGCCCGGCACGTTGGTGCCGTGGATCGCATATTCGCCGCCGGCGAGGGTCATCGCCGCAACGCCCATCGGGTTGCGCGGCGAGCCGCCGGGAATGACGTCGGGAAGCTGCGGCTTGTCGCGCTTCACCTCGGCGGGCGGCGACCAGGCCGGATTGCGATATTTGCCGTCGATACGGGTCGTGCCGGCCCACTGCTTGCCGGACTTGCCGACGCCGACCGGATAGCGCACGGCGTGGCCGTTATCGAGAATGAGATAGAGCCGCCGCTCGTTGGTCTTGACCACGATGGTGCCCGGCGAATAGTCGGCCAGGTGCGCCCCCACCATTTCCGGCCGCGCCTCTGCCGCCGTTGACATCAAGATCCCCGCCCCGATGGTGGCAGCGAGCGCCACAGCAATCCTTATCGACATCAACTTTCCCCCTGCCCYGAACGGATCGTCCAAAACTACGCAGAACCGGCAATTGCCCGCATGCCCGGATAKTCTTAACCGCGCCTGTTAACCGGATGGTTTCCACGCGCGGCCGCCAAGGGCCAGCAAGCACGGGGAACAAAGAAAATGTTCGAAATAAAGTAAATGACCTGAAAACAACACTTGGCGGGAAAGACACGGCCAAGCCGGCACGCGCCCTGACAAGAGCGTGAAGGTGTGAACGGCTGTTGTTTCGGGAGGGCGACAAAGTGCGGAGCGAGGTTTGGTCGCGTGTCCCGGACAAGGCGCGGCACGAAGTGACGCGGCGCAGAGCCGGGACCCAGCAAGCGGCATGGGCCCCGGCTCTGCGTCGCATCGCTACTGGACGATGCTCCGCATCGCCAGGGAAGCGCTGCGCCGCGTCCGGGGCACTCAAGCGAACTTTACGCCGACTTGTTACGCCGACTTCTTGTTCTGCCGGTTCTTGACGAGATCATCGACCACGGCGGGATCGGCCAGGGTCGAAGTGTCGCCCAGGCTGCCCGGCTCGTCCTCGGCGATCTTGCGCAGGATGCGGCGCATGATCTTGCCGGAGCGGGTCTTGGGC
>NZ_JBFUES010000302.1:0-10592 GCF_056403875.1 Bradyrhizobium sp. P2_E8 | reverse complement strand
ATGCAACGCTCCGGCAACAGCTACAAGGTCCGCCTTGCGCTGGCGCTGCTGAACTTGCCTTACGAAGCGGTCGAGGTGGACATTCTGCGTGGCGAGAGCCGTACGCCGGACTTTCTGTCCAAGAACCCGTCAGGCCAGGTGCCGCTGCTCGATGTCGGCGGCGACCGTTATCTCGCCGAGTCCAACGCCATCCTCTGGTACGTTGCCGTCGGCACACCGCTCGCGCCGGAGAACCGCATCGATCGCGCCGAGGCGCTGCAATGGATGTTCTTCGAGCAGCACGCGCTCGAGCCGAATATCGGCGCCGCCTATTTCTGGCTGTCGCTGGTCAAGGGCGGCCGCGACCTCCAGACCCATTCGCTGGAGGACTGGATGGAACGCGGCTATGGCGCGCTCCAGGTGATGGAGAACCATCTCAAGACCAACGCCTATTTTGCCGCGCGCCAGCTCACGGTCGCCGACATCGCGCTGTACGGCTATACCCATCTCGCCGACCGCTGCGACTTCGACCTCTCGACCTTCCCGGCGATCCGGGACTGGCTGAAGCGCGTGGAGGCCGCGCCCGGCTTCGTCTCGATGGACTGGCGGCCGGCCGACGTCGACGACCCCGCCAGCATCGCCGCCAGCGCCTGATGGCGCGCCCCCGCCCTGGCGAATAGCGGGCATAAGGGTCGTCTTTGCCGCAATCCCGCCACTTTCGTTGCGGCAGCCGCCGCAATATTGCCGGTTGAAACTGGGAAATTCTGGAAAGTCGCGGGTGATTCGCTCGCACGTTGAAGGATTTAGACCCATGACTCGGGCGTCCGGCACGGCAGGCTTTCAGGGCCAACCCGCTACCGTTGCGTCTTCCCGGCTGACCAACGCGGTCGCGGCCTCGCTCGCCGTCGCCGCGCTCTCGCTGTGCCTGATCGTCACCCTGACGGTGCTGTCGACCAAGGCGACGATGGCGATGGGCCTGCCGGTCTGATTCCCGTTTCATCCTGGACCAGCCTTCAGGGCGCCGCGTGACCCGCGCCGACCGGCATCGCGACAGGACGTCGATGAAGTCACCTGTGGTAGTCGTTGCAATCACCCTGACTGCGGCCATCCTGGTCGCGGCGTCGCTGTTGATTTTCACCGGCATGCGCAAGAGCTCGGGCACCTCGACGCTGAATGCGCCCGCGTCGCAGCAACGCGTCAGGCACGCGCACTTGGTCTAAAATCATCCGAAAGCTTTGCGCACCGCCGCAAGCCGCCCTTAAGCACTTCGCACGAATTCGCACCGCACCGGCGCAACGATCAGTCAGTATCGCCGCCTTACCTCGTTCAGGGAGGAACGAGACAGGCCATGCGATTCGGATGGCGTGCGATCTGCGGTCCAGTGCTGACAGCGGCGACCCTGTTGCTGGCGATCCTGCTCGATCGCTCCGTCCCCTCGCCCGCGCCGCTGTTGGTCTGCATCGTTGCGCTTGCCGGCGCGCTGTCGGGTTTCGCCTCCGCCATCACCAGTGCGGCCCTCGCCGTGACCGGCGCGGCGCTGCTCCTCTTCTTCCACCGCGCCATGCCCTTTGCGATCGCGGATCTGGTCCAGCTCGGCCTCCTCGGAGTGACGACCGCCGGCACTGCCGCGATCACCGGCCTGATGCGCGAGCGGCTGCTCGGCACCTTTGCCGCCGAGCGTCAGAGCCACGCCACCGCCGCGCGGCTGTCGGCCGCGCTCGACCAGGTCGATATCGGCATCGTGCTGCTCGATGCCGAGACGCGCGCCGAATTCATCAATCGTGCGTTCCGCGATTATTTTGCTGTGCCGGACGACATCGCCGACGGCAAGCCGCCCTTCGTCGCGCTGATGTATCATGGCCGCGACACTGGCGCGTTCGAGCTGCCGGAGGACGAGCTCGCCACCTTCATCGCGCAGCGCATGGAGATGGTGCGGATCGGCGATGCCACGCCAATCAACATCGCCTTGCGCAGTGGCGAGGTGCTGCGCTTCGTCTGCGCCGCGCTGCCCGATGGCGGGCGCATGCTGAGCTACACCCCGGTGACCGACCTCGTACGCCACACCGATGCGCCCTCGCGCGCCGACTACTACCGCGCGCTGCGCGATCCCACCGGGCGCAGGCTGATCCGGTACCTGCGCGTCGCCGAATAGCGTCACGGCGCGATTGATCGACGCGCCCTTCATCACGTATGAAGGGCACTTCATCGATCGCGGAATTTCCAGATGTCGCTCACCGTTCGCTCCGTCACCAAGCAGGACTACGATCAATGGCTGCCTCTGTGGGACGGCTACAACGCCTTCTACGGCCGTTCGGGTCCGACCGCGCTCGCGCCCGAGATCACGCGGATGACGTGGCAGCGCTTCTTCGACGCCTATGAACCCGTGCATGCGCTGGTCGCCGAAAGCGACGGCCGACTGCTCGGGCTGACGCACTACCTGTTCCATCGCAGCACCACCGCGATCGAGCCGTCCTGCTATTTGCAGGACCTGTTCACGCTGGAGGCCGCGCGCGGCAAGGGCGTCGCCTCGGCGCTGATCCATGGCGTGTACGAGCGGGCGAAACTGGCGGGATCGCCACGCGTCTACTGGCAGACGCACGAGACCAACGTCACGGCGCAGCGCCTGTACGACAAGGTCGCGGAGCGGTCCGGCTTCATCGTCTATCGCAAGCTGTTTTAATTCTAGCGCGCAGCCTGTGGATAACTCCCGATGTCACCTGTGCGTTACATAGCGGGACTAGGCTCCACCTGCGTCTGATCAGGCCCCCCGTCACCGATCAAGCGCCCCAAAGCGGTCCCCGTCAGTCGCCGCGTCTGACAGGGGCCGCACTTTTTTGTCCGCTCTGCCGGCATGGCAGCAGCGCGGCGGGCAGCTTGCTGGCGCGGTGCGCCGCGGTCACAATGCGCTGCTGCTCATCTGACAGGACCTCCCATGGAAATTCGCAATCTCGGCGCCTCCGGCCTTCGCGTGTCCGCGGTCGGGCTCGGCTGCAACAATTTCGGCCAGCGCACCGACCTCGAGACCTCGCGCAAGGTGGTCCATCGCGCGCTCGACCTCGGCATCACGCTGTTCGACACCGCCGACATCTATTCGAACATGGGCGGCTCGGAAAACGTGCTCGGCACTGTCCTGGGCGATCGCCGCAAGGACATCGTGCTGGCGACGAAATATTCCAAGCCGATGGCGGAGGACGGAACCAAGCAGGGCGCCTCGCGCCGCTACATCATGAACGCGGTGGAAGCGAGCCTGAAGCGGCTGAAGACCGACTACATCGATCTCTACCAGCAGCACGACTATGACCCGCTGACGCCGATCGAGGAGAGCTTGCGCGCGCTCGACGATCTCGTCCGGCAGGGCAAGGTCCGCTACATCGGCAATTCGAACTTTCCGGCCTGGCGGGTCGCCGAGGCGGAGTACGTCGCACGCGCGATGAATGTCAGCCGCTTCGTCTCCTGCCAGGACGAATATTCCCTGGTGGTGCGCGACATCGAGAAGGATCTGCTGCCGGCCGCGCAGGAATACAGGCTCGGCCTGTTGCCGTTCTTCCCGCTCGCAAGCGGACTTCTGACCGGCAAATACCGGAAGGGCGAGAGCGCGCCTGATGACACCCGCTTCGGCAAGGTGCCGCGGCTGCGCGACCGCTACGTCACGCCGCGCAACGAGGACATCGTCGAGAAGCTCCAGGCCTTCGCCAAGGCGCGCGGGCACAGCATGCTCGAGCTCGCCTTCTCCTGGCTCGCCGGACGYCCGCAAGTGTCCAGCGTGATCGCCGGTGCCACCCGCGTCGAGCAGATCGAGGAGAACGTCAAGGCGATCGCCTGGAAGCTCAGCACTGATGATCTTGCCGAGATCGACAAGATCACGCTGGGCTGACGTCTGAAGCGCGGCGCTATTTGGCGCCGCGCCCGACCGTCTGCATCACCTCGAAGCCTTCGAATTGCGGATGGCCGAGATAAAGCGGCTTGTTGTCCCCGGCCTTGTGATGCGCGGCACGAAACGCCTCCGACTTGGTCCACGCCTCGAACGCCGCGTGGTTCGCCCACACGGTGTGCGAGGCGTACAGGGTGTGGTCCTCGAGTTCGGGCCCGCGCAGCAGATGGAATTCGACGAAGCCCGGCACCTTGTCCAGATGCGTGTCGCGCGAGAGCCAGACCTGCTCGAAGGCGGCCTCGGAGCCCTTGGCGACGCGGAAGCGGTTCATGGCGATGTACATGGATGGTCTCTCCTGATGTTCGGCTCATCATGTCGTCATTCCCCGACGCGCCGCAAGGCGCGGGCCCGGAATCCATTTTGCGGCGGAACGTATGGAGGTATGGATTCCGGGTTCGCGCTACGCGCGCCCCGGAATGACGGCTAAGCCACCAGCCCCTTCATCGGCCTTGCGCTTGCGCTGTCCGGAAACACCGTCTCCGCAAGCACACGGTCCGACAGACCGAACTGGCCTTGCAGAACGCCCTTGATCACCGAGCGCAGATCAGTGGTCGGCTTGAGGTCGCGGGCCTCATAGAGGTTGGCGAGCTTGAGGCCGGGCCAGTCGGAGATGACGCGGCCGCCCTTCACCGCGCCGCCGGCGAGCAGCGCGACGGTGGCGGTGCCGTGATCGGTGCCGTCGGTGCCGTTGATGCGCGCGGTGCGGCCGAACTCGGTTGCGACGACGACGACGGCGTCGCGCCAGCGCTCGCCGAGGCCGCTCTCGAATTCGGCGAGCGCGCCGTCGAGCCCGCCGAGCAGGAAGGCGAGGCGGCCGACCGGGCCGCCTTCATTGGCATGCGTATCCCAGCCGTCGAAGGCGAGCGCGGCAATGCGCGGGCCGTCGTCGGCGGCCATCAGCTTTGCCGCGCCGCGCGCGACCTGGCGCATCTGCGCGACCTGATTGCCGCCCTTCGGCTTCATGTCGTCGCCGCTCGCGACCTTGTCGAGCTGGAGGCCCTGCGACAGCGCCATCGCCAGCGCGGGATCGCGGTGACGGTAGAGATCGACGAGGCGCATCGCGGTGTCGTCGTCGGCCTGCGGCAGCGCAACCGGCGCCCAGCCGACGGTCGGCGCGTTGCCGCGCAGCACCAGCGGCGTGGTCGGTCCCACCGCAAGACCGCTCGAGACGCGCTCGCCGCGCGGCAGCGCTTCCAGCGCGCGGTTGAGCCAGCCCGACTGCACCCGGCCCGGACCGGCATAGCCGCTTTCGAGCACGTCCTGGCCGTCGAAATGCGAGCGGTCGCGATAGGGCGTCGCCACCGCGTGGATCACCACGGCGTGCTTGTCGCGATACATCCGCGCAAACTCCGGCATCGCCGGATGCAGCGCGAAGAAGGAATCGAGCATGATCGCGGGATGCGCGCCATCCGACGCGAGCGCGATCGATCCGTGCAGGCCGGCATAATCGGGATCACCGACCGGCGCGACGGTCGAGAGCCCGTCGAGCGCGCCGCGCAGGATCACGACGATCAGCCTGGGATCGCGACCGTCGGCCGCGCGCGCGAATTTCGGCAAATAGGCCCAAGCCGCGAACGAGGCGCCGCCGAGCAGGAGGCCGCGGCGCGAGGTGAGGAGGCGGTTCTCGACGCAGTCGATCATCATCATCTCCTCTGCATTTCCGGCGACATCAGCAGCAGCGCCAGCGCCTGCTGGCGCGATTCCGCGCGCTCGATCGTTCGCCGCGTTTCGATGGAGGCCGCGTCTGCTGCTGCGAATTCCAAGAGGTCGAGCGGGTCGATATTGTTGCCGAGCCGCGCGCCCATCTGCGCGGCGATGTCGAGCCGCAGCTTCATGCCTTCGGGCGCCGCCCATGCGGCGGTGGTGTCCGGGAAACCGTTGGGACCGGCCGGCGACCACAGCGGTTGACCGAGCAGGTTGAGATTGTTGAGATAGCCGCCGGGATCCTMCGGCACGCGCGCGAGCAGCCGGCCGCTCGCGACCACGAAGTCGTAAGGCGAGCGCATCTTGGTCAGCGGCGCCTTCCACGCCTCGTCGGAATCGACCAGCGCGGTCGCCATGGCCTTGAGATCGCCGTCGGTCTTGACGAAGACGTCGCGCAGGCGCGCGACCAATGCCTGAGGCGGATCGTCGGCGACGAAATGACGGACGAGCTTGGTCGCGATGAAATTCGCGGTCGACGGATGCCGGGCGACGTCGGCGAGCGCCGCCTCGCCCTGCGCCAGCCCCGTCGGCTCGTAGGTCCTGCCGAGCAGCACTTGCGGCCCCGGCTGATGCGCATTGACGTTGAAGGCGAAGGAGCCGGGTGTGCCGAGCCCGCCTTGCCTTCCGGCAAAGGTCCAGCCCGTGATGATGCGCGCGAGCGAGGTGACGTCCTCCTGCGTGTAGCCGCCGCCGACGCCGAGCGTATGCAGCTCCATGATCTCGCGCGCGAGATTTTCGTTGAGCCCGCGCTTGCGGTTTTGCCCCGCGCGCGAGTCCGGCCCGAGCGATTGCTGGTTGTCGAGGAAGAACAGCATGGCCGGATGCTGCTCGACCGCCTTGAGCATGTCGGCGAAGCGCCCGAGCACGTGCGGCCGGATCGCCTCGCGCTCGAACGCGCCGGCCCAGATCCGCGCCAGCTCGCCCTTGCTCGCGGAGATGCAGAAATGGTTGGACCAGAACACGACCAGCCGCTCGGTGAAGCCGCATTCGACCAGCGTCGCACGCTGCAAGCGCGCCAGTGCTTCAGCGCGAAAGGTCTTCTGGATCACGTTGAGCGGCTGCGGGGCGGGTTTTGCGGCCGGCGGTGCGGCCGCGTTGGGCTGCATGGTGTCGGGCTTCGCCATAGTGTCGGCCGGCTTCGCATCGGTCATCTGGCCGGCGATCTCGGTCGCAGCCGTGTTCAGCGAGAGATTGCGCCGCGGCCCGGGCTTCTGATCAGCCGGCGGCTGCGGCGGCTGTGCTTCGGGCGGAGTGCCGGCCTTGGCGGCGGCCTCACGCGCCTGCTTGACCTCGTCCTGATAGGCGAACACGGCCTGGCCGAGCTGCGGCGTCGACAGCAGGCCGGGCGCCTCCAGCAGCACGCCGTTGGGGCGCGCCAGTTCCGCCTTCACGAAACCGCGCGGATCGGACGCCGCGTTGATCAGATCGCCGGATGCCCCGCCGCGGGCGCCGAAGCCGAAGCGGTTGAGCGCGACGAGCGCGGCTTGCGAATCGCGGGCCATCGATTTGTCCTTCGCGGATTGCCAACCGCTTTCCGAGTCACTGCGCGGCGGATAATATACCGCAGCGGGAGATGAACCCGACATGAAAATGACGGCACAGCTTTTGCGCAAATCATGACAATTCCGAAAGAATCCTCAATGCAGGAACCGCGCCGCCTCGCCTGTTCCCGCTGCGGCACCGAGTTCGGCTGCGACCTCTCCGGCACCTGCTGGTGCGCGGAGGAAACGGCGCGGCTGCCGATGCCGGTCAAGCGTGCGCAATTGCGCACCAGGCCGGGACGACGTTACGGAGAGAGTGTGCGCAGCAGCTACACCGCAGCCCCGAGCGGCTTCCGCGCTATCGGATATTTCCTGCCCGATGTCGTCACGGGCCTGATCATGTCAGTCTCGACGCCGTTGCTGAGCATCGGCGTGACATTTCAGGGACAGCCCATCGACCGGCCCCCTGCTATTGAACTACCTGAGATTTCATCGGTCAGGGGCTTCCATGTCACAAATTTGCTTCTCACGACTCGCGCTCTTCGCGGCCATCGGGGGAATGGCGTCCGTCTCCGCGGCGGCGGCAGCCGACATGCAGGCCCAGGCCTACAAGGCCTTGCCGGCGGTCGCGCCGTTCAGCTGGACGGGATTTTACGTCGGCGGAACCGCCGGCGCGAGCTGGACCAAAGCCGATCAGAGTCTCAGCGCTGTCAACGGGCCGGTTGCGCTCTACTTCCCCGCCGACATTCCCGGACTGAACGCCATCGGTTCGCCGGGCCTATCGGGGACCAGTGCAATCGTCGGCGGCAAGGCCGGTTACAATCGGCAATGGGGCAGTTTCGTCGCCGGCGTCGAAGGCGACATTTCGTGGCGCCACTTCGACAAGACGGTCGCGACGGCCGGCAGTCCGTTCCTGACCTTCCCCGTTGGCACCGCGGCGTTCACAACCACCGTCTCGACCAACTGGCTCGCGACCATTCGCCCCCGCATCGGTTATGCGGTCGACAAGGCGCTCTTCCACGCTACCGGCGGTGTCGCCATCGGCGACGTCAAATATTCGAACAGCTATGTGGGCTTCTCGCCGCTCGGATTTGGCTCGGAATTCGAGACGGCCGCGGTCAGCCAGACCCGGGTCGGCTGGACTGTCGGCGCCGGCATCGACTATGCGATCACGCCACATTGGGTGGTGAGCGGGGAATACCTGCACGTTGACCTCGGCTCGGTCTCCACCTCCGGCCTGGTCACAACCGGCAACACGCCTACCGCGACCTTCAACGTCTCGACCAAGCTGCGCAGCGACATTGGCCGCTTCGGCATCGCCTACAAGTTCTGACGTAAGTCGGGCTCGCGCCTTCGGCCGAGCCCGCCCTCCGATCTGCTACACCGCGTGCCCCGGCGATGTCCGCGCCATGCCGTCGAACGCATCGAGCAGCTTCTCGCGCCACGCATAGACCGGATCGTCCGCCTCCAGCAGCTTGAACGGGCTCACCACCCGCGCCCATTGAAAACCGCCGAACACGATGTAGTCGGCGTAGTTCGGCGCGGCGCCGCCGATGAAGGGCTGCTTCTTCAGGGCCTGCCGCATCACCTCGAGCGATTTGCGGAAGGCGACCACGCCGGCATCGCGGCCGGCCATGATCTCTTCCAGCGTCTTGCCACCGAAACGCGCCTCGCGCGATTGGCGGAAATAGGCGGCGTCAACCTCGGCAAGGTTCTTCGGAATGTCGGCGATGATCAGCGGAAAGATGCCGCCGACGATGGCGATGTCGCCGAAGGCGTTGATCATGCGCGCCATGGCGCGGCCGCCCTCGCCGCCGAACAGCGACGGACGATCCGGAAACCTGTCTTCGAGATAGTTCGCGATCGTCCAGGAATCGACGACGGGCTTGTCATCGTGCAAGAGCACCGGGACCTTCTCCGAGCCGTGCGGCGCGATCGCGCTCTTCTCGGTGAAGCGCCAGGGCAGCGATTCCGCCGCCAGTCCCTTGTGCGCCAGCGCCATCCGCGTGCGCCAGCAATACGGGCTGAAGGGGCGCGCAGCGTCGGTGCCGACGAGTTCGAACAGTTTCAGCGACATGGCCGGTGCTCCGTCAATGCGAGCGCAGCGAAGCAACCCTGACTGCCGCCGCGGAGACATTCTGGATTGCTTCGCTGGCGCTCGCAATGACGATGTGGAGAGAGATGCGATGGGCGCATCAAACTCTGCTGTCATGCCCCGCGACCCGGCTACGCCAAGGCTTCGCCGGGGGTTGAGGTCCAGGGGCGCCGAAGCTTTAGCGTAGGCGGCAGGCGGGGCATCCAGTACGCCGCCGCGGTCGTGAGATACATTGCTGCCGGTGTTTACTGGATCATCCGCCTTCGCGGATGATGACAGCTGCGCTTGGCTCACCGCCCGTTAGTTCGCAAAAACCTTTCGCCGTCCYCCGTCACCGCGATGACCAGCCCGAGACCGGCAACCGTCTCGCGCGCGACGTAGCCGTGGTCGGCGGCGTCTTCCCAGATGGTGAGGCGCGGGCACGACGTCTTCCAGGTCGAAACCACCTCGGCATAGGCGCGCGGCTCGCGCGCGACCCATTCGACGAAGTCCAGCACCAGCGGATCGGCGGTCTCGCTCATTGCAAACCTCCCTTGTCGAAGGCCGCCAGCACCGGGGTCCGAACCAGGAGCCAGCCGCCATAGGCGACGTAGTAGCAGGCGATGGTGGTGATCAGCTTGTTCGACCAGGCGATGAATTGCTGGTCGGTCATGGCTTCGAGAATGCGCCGCGCCAGCGTGGTGCCGAGCATCGAAGCTGCGATCGCGACGCCGGCGAGCACGGGATCGAGGCTCGCCGCCTGGTCGATGATGCCGCCGAAATAGATCAGCTTGGTGAAGTGGCTGACGAGCTGGCACATCGCCTTCGTCGCCACCTTCTCACGCCGGCCGAAATCGCCGCCGAGGAAGAAGGTGTCGAGCAGCGGCCCCGACACGCCGGTCATCAGCATCAAACCCATGCAGATCGTGCCATAGACGGTGCCCTGCCAGAGCCTGTCAGGGTCCGGCTTGATGTTCGTCGGCAGCAGCCGCGCCATGAACGGGGTGATGCCGAGCAGCAGCAGCGCCATCGGCTTGTCAGGCACGTAGCGGGTCAGCGACCAGGCCGCGAGCGCGATGGCGGCGCCGACCATATAATTCGCGACCGGCCGCCAGCGGATATGCGCGCGCCACAGGAAAGCGCGCCAGCCGTTCGAGGCCATCTGCGTGATCGCATGCAGCACCATCGCGGTCGGCAGCGGCATCAGGGCCAGCAGCACGCCGATCAGGATCAGCCCGCCCGCCATGCCGAACAGTCCCGACAGGAACGCGGTGGCGACCATCAGCAATCCAAGGGCAGCGATCATCATGGGCGTCACGTGAGGGGTCTCCGTAGCAAGTGAGGGACGCAGACTGTGCGCTCTCCCTCGCCCCGCTTGCGGGGAGAGGGTGGGGTGAGGGGGAGCCTCCACAAGGGAGGTGGC
>NZ_JBFUES010000301.1:0-7500 GCF_056403875.1 Bradyrhizobium sp. P2_E8 | reverse complement strand
GCCCAGGCCTCCATCGGCGGCAGGTTGGTCGGGCCGAAATAGCTCGGCATCGCCAGCGCCGCGGCGCCGCGGTAGAGCGCGCCGAGTTCGTCGGACGCGACGAAGCCGACGATTGAGATCTGATCCGACAATCCGTAAGTGCGGATCGCGGCGTTGACCTTGTCGCGGCCGCCGCGGTCCGAGCCGCACAGCACCAGCCGTTCGGTGATGCCGCGCTCGCGCAGCAGCGCGAGTGCGGCGAGCAGCGTCATGTGGTTCTTGTGCGGCCAGAACTGCGCCGGATAGAACAGATAGCCCGGCTCGAGCCCGTACTTCGCCAGCACCGCCGCATCAGCGGCAGCGTCAGGTGCTGACTGGCTGACATAGGCCGAAGGCGAGAACGGGATGCAGACCGCGCGCTCCCGTTCCATGGCGTAGCGGCGGCAGAGATCGTCGATCAGCTCGGGCGCATTGACGATCACGATCGCGGCCTTGGTGCTCGCGAGGCCGAACAGGATCTCGCGGCGCTCGAACTCGCCGAAGGTCCGGACCTCCGGAAACTCGGGCGCGTCGCGATGGCAACCGTCGAAGATCGTGATGATGAAGGGCAGCTGGKAGAGCAAAAGGTGCCGCTTCGAAGTCGAGGTGAAGTGCACGACGTCGATGCCGTCGCGGATCAACGCGCGTTCGAACGGCGATCTCAGCTTCAGCGCGATCTGCACGAGATCGAACGGCCCGCAATATTTCAGAAACAGGAAGGCATAGTCGAGCACGCCGAACTTGAGCAGGCGGGCTGCGACGCCGAACTCCTTCAGGATGTCCAGCGTCTTCGGATAGGGCGAGTACACCACGATCTCATTGCCGGAGGCGGCCGCCCAGTCACGCAGCCAGAGCAAGTCGTTGAGCGGCTGCTGAAAGCCGCCACCAACCTCGAGCGCCTGCTCCAGCATGACGGCGAGCCGCAGGGGTCTCACGGCGTGCCGCTCTTTCTGGCGACCGCGTAGGCGGCCCAGCTCTTCGTGTGCGGTGCGTCCTGTGTCAGCCAGGCGGCGTGGACGGCGGGCCGAAAGCCGCTCGCCTCGAGCGCCGCATCGATCTCGAACGGAAACCAGTAGCGCAGGTGGTGCGCTTCCTCGACACGCCGGATCGTGGCGCGATCCGTGTCCTCGCAGAACAACGTGTAGTTCACGGTGACGGTCGCGGCCTGCTCGTCGTGGTCGGATTGCGCGATGCGGGTGAGACGCAGCGGCTTCTGCTCGATCACCTTGACCCTGGTCTCGACGCCCTGCGCCAGCACGGCGCCGCCGTACCAATAGTCGAAGAAGAACACGCCGCCGGGCTTCAATGCGGCGTGCGCGGTGCGAAACATGGCCGCCAGCGCATCGCGGCTGGTCTGGTAGCTCGCAACGTGGAACAGCGACACCACCGCGTCGAAGTCGCGCTCGGGACCGGCTTCACGGGCATCGCCCTGCCGGAACGGAATCGAAAGGCCGGCCTGCTCGGCGCGGGCCTTGGCACTCGCGATCATCTCGTGGCTGAGATCGATGCCGGCAACGGTCCAGCCCTCGCGCGCGAAGGCGAGAGCATGCAGGCCGGTGCCGCAGCCGAGATCGAGCAGCCTGCCCGAGGTGGTGCCGTGGTCGCGCAGGCGCGCTGCGACGAACGCGGCCTCCGCCGCGTAGTCCTTGTCCCGGTAGAGGAGATCGTACCAGGGCGCGTATTCGGCGAACACCGTCACGCCAAAATCTCCTTCAGCGCCTGTGCGGAGCGCGCGATCTCGTCGTCGGTCAAGGCAAGGCCGCTCGGCAGGTAAAAACCGCGGCGGGCGATGTATTCCGCGTTCGGATGGGATTCGGCGAGCATCAGTCCCATCCGGCGCAGCACCGGCTGCTCGTGCATGCACCAGAAGAACGGCCGCGTCCCGATGCCTTTTTCGCCGAGGCGGCGCATCGCTTCCTTGGCGTCGAACGGTACGTCCTCGTTCAGCACGATGCCGTAGACCCAGTAGATGTTGTCGGCATAGCCGGTGCGGGCAACCGGGCGGCGGATGCGGTTGAGGCCCGCAAGATGCTCGTCATAAAGCCGGCCGATCCGGCGCTTGATCTCGACCGTGCGCGACAGGCGCTCGACCTGGGCGACGCCGAGCGCGGCCTGGAGGTTGGTCATGCGCGCGTTCCAGCCGAGCTCCTCGTGGACGAAACGCTGCTGCGGCTGAAAGCAGAGATTGCGCAGGCCCTGCAGGCGGTCGGCGAGCGCGTCGTCGTCGGTGAGGATCATACCGCCTTCACCGGTCGTGACGTGCTTGTTGGGATAGAAGCTGAAGGTCGAGACGTCGCCGAAGCCGCCGCAGGGCGCGCCGCGATAGGTCTGGCCGTGCATCTCGGCAGCGTCCTCGATCACCTTCAGGTCGTGCTTGCGTGCGAGCGCCAGGATCGGATCGAGATCGACCGGCAGGCCGTAGATGTGAACCAGCATGATCGCGCGCGTGCGCGGCGTGATTGCGGCTTCGACGCGGTCGGCCGTCATGTTCCAGGTCGCGGCATCGCAGTCGACCCCGACCGGCACGAGGCCCGCCCGCACCAGGGCGGCGGCGCAGCTGATGATCGTGAAGGTCGGGATGATGACCTCCGAACCTTGCTCGAGCCCGAGCGCATGAACGGCGATGTCGAGTGCGACGGAGCCGTTGGTCACCGCGATGCCATGGCGCCGCCCCGCAACCTCGGCCATCGCCTGCTCGAAGCGCTTGATGAACGGTCCTTCCGAYGAGATCCATCCGGTCCGGATACATTCGGCGAGATAGTCGGCCTCGTTGCCGTCGAGCAGCGGCGTGTTGACGGGAATGAACGGCGCGGTCACTGGCCAGGGCCCTTGATCCGGATTTCGGACCGGGAGACTTCGGCAAACCGCGTCTTGTCGTCTTCGCCGGAATAGGGACCCTGCTTGATCTCGAACATCTCGAGCGGTTCGAGAACGTGGAAGCCGTGGGCGCCGCTGCAGAGCAGGATGATGTCGCCGGCACCGAGCACGCGGCTTTCGAGATAGTTCTCCTCGACGGTGTAGAAGTCGACCTGGAGCTTGCCCTTCTGGATCAGGAGGGCTTCCTGGGTGTAGTGCACCTCACGCGTCACCTTGTTGTGGCGATGCGGCTCGATGCTCTTGCCCTTCGGATGGCTCATATAGGCGAGCTGCTGCGACAGTTCCGGCGACGAGAAGAAATGGATACCCGGCTCGCGGAACGAGGCGCGCACGATGATCGCGTAGAGCTGGTCGCCGAATCGAACATGTTCGACGTGTTCCATCCTGGGCCTCGACAAAAAGCGCTGTAATTAGAGTGACATAGCTGTATCGCTGCGCACTTTGGCCATTTTGGCCGGGACCGTCAAGGGCGGACGGAAGATGGCAATCGTCGTACCGGCCGGCGGGGATTTAACCGACGAAGGCCAGGATCTCCTCGACGCGCCGGCGGAAGGTATGGGCCGCAAAGGTCCTGGCCTGGCCCGCCTTCGCAATGGACAGGCGAGCCGCGTCGTCGGCGAGATAGCGTTCGATCTGCGCAAGGCAGTCCCCGACCGTGCGCCATGCCGCGACCTCGCGTTCGGGCGCGAACAGCGTATCCAGATTGTCCTTGAAATCGGTGAGCAGGAAGGCGCCGACGCCGGTCGCTTCGAACAGCCGCGCATTGCCGGCCTCGCGGCCGGCCATGTCGATATGCGAGTTGAGCGTGAGGCGGGAGGCGCGGAGCGCCTGGTACATCTCCACGCCCCACACCTCGCCCTGGTAGCAGCGGTGCAGCGGCGAGGAGGCGGGGAGGGTATGCAGGCCGCTGCCGTAGAGCTTCAGATCGTATCTCCGAGCCACCGCTTCGAGTTGTGCCACCCGTTGCTGGTGATCTGCCGACACGGCGCCGACGAAGGAGATGTCGATGCTGCGTTCGGGCGCAGGCGGTAGAACGTTAAGGATATCAGGCTCGAAGGCCAGATGAACCACCTCGGATCTGACGCCGGCATTGCGGAAGGAATGAACGACACTGAGAAGCTGCGAGATCATCAAGTCGTAGGCCGACCAGTCCTCGCCGCGCGAAGGAACGATGCCGACCTGGCCGATCAGGATCGGGCGGCCGATCTGCTTGATCCGGCGCGCAAGGTGCGTGTCGACGTGAAACAGATCCTGGTTGAGGACGAGATCGGGTTTGAAGTCCTCGATCTGCGCCAGCAGGATAGTTTCGGCTTCCGCGTCGAGACGCGGGCTGAGGCCGACCTTGCGCGCGAGCGGTCTCAGCATCGGCTTAAACGGCGCGACCGCGCGTTGCAKCCAGCCAGGAACGGCATCGCGCGCGGCCGGCGCGCCGGGCGGCGGCGGCTCGGTGACGGCAAGGCCATGCTCGCGTGCCCAGGCTGCCCGCATCCAGGGATTGTTGACATGGATGTCGGCGGCTGTGTGCCCGAGGCCGGCGAAATTGCGCGAGTAGAAATCGGCGACGCCGAACAGGCTGGCGTTCCGCACCGCCATCTGCGCCGCATAGGGCTCGTTCTCGAGACCCGGCCGGCGCCGGTAGAGCCAGGAGAGGAAGCGAGGATAGTCGGCGTTGAGGATCAGGATGCGCACGGCGTCACGACTTCGGTTCGAACAGGCTGCGGGGCATCACGTACCAGAGCAGGAACAGGATCGCGATGCCGTGGGTGAGCATGGCAACCGAGAGCGGCACGTTGAGCAGGACGTGCGGAAGCACGCCTGATGACATCAGGACGAAGCGGGCGGGAAGTCCCGCGGAGGCACGGTTGCCGAGCGCCAGCACGAAGCCCGATGCGAGCGCGGTCAAAGGCGCAAGATAGAGGCCGACCGATGCGACCCCTTCGGTCGCAAACAACGACGCATTCAGGTTGCCGAGGTCGTAGGCCTCCTGCATCACGACCGCCAGCGGCGCCTGGTAGGGACAATGCGTCAGCGGCTTGAGGACTGATATCTGGCAGAACCAGGTCAGCGGGTGGCTCGAGAAGAAATTGTTGTAGATGTCGAGGGCGCTGGATGCGGTCGCCATCATCCGGATGTTGACGAGGTCGAAATACTTGCCGGGAATGCTGTTGATGGAGGCACCCGTCAGAACGATCAGGATGAGGCCAAGGAGCATCGGGACGAAGATCGATGCGATGGCTGAAGTCCTCGCCTCCAGGAGGCGCGAGAGCACGGCCAGTACGATCAGCCAGGCGGGTGTGAAGAAAGCGAACTTCGTCAGCGTGATCGGGTAAAAGAACAGGAGCAGGATTAGCACCAGGCCGGCGCGCCGGCGATGGCCGAGCAGCCAGTAGCAGGCGAAGGCGAACGGCAGCAGCATGCTGGAGACCCAGCCGACGAGATATCGCACCGCGCCGGGAAAATCGAGCGCGCCGCGGTACTCGTAGATGTTTGCGACCGCGACCAGGCGGAAATTGTAGGTCGAGGCGACGGCAATTGTGCCGATGGAGACCACCAGGATAGCCGTGAGCAGATGCTCGAAGCCGGCATTCGACAACGTGACGAGCTGCCGCAGCGGCGCCTTGACGAACAGCACGGGCAGCAGGAAGAGCACCAGCGCCAACGCCGCCGAGATGCCTGCGGGGAATTGCGGGTAGCTGTAATACGAGAACACGTCGATCCACAGGAAGCCGAGGATCATCGTGTAGAAATAGAACCCGGCGAAATAGCCGAAGCTGAAGCGGGCGACGACGAACAGCAGCGAAACGACAGAGAAGCCGAGCGCGACGATGACCGCGATCCAGACGCGCTCCTCGCTGAAGCTGATATAGTACTGGAAGGTCGCGACCTTGATCAGCGACAGGCAGGCGACGGCGCTGTGCAGCAGCACCAGGAGCGTCAGCGCAGCCTTCGAGTCCAGCCGCAATCGCAGGTCCCTGATGATGCCGGACGGTTCGCTCATGGCGGACATGCTCGCTGTGGACGAGGGGAGTTGCGAGCGGATCAGGCGATTTCGAGCGAATGCTTGAAATAGGCGATGGTCTCCTTCAAGCCGTCCTCGAGCGCGACCTTCGGCTCCCAGTTCAGCGCCGCCTTCGCCTTGGTGAGGTCGGGCTGGCGCTGGCGCGGGTCGTCCTGCGGCAGCGGCTTGAACACCAGCTTGGAGCGCGAGCCCGTCAGCTCGATGACTTTCTCGGCGAGCTCGCGGATGGTGAACTCGTGATTGTTGCCGATGTTGATGGGGCCGGTAATGTCTTCGTGCGTCACCATCAGCCGCATGATGGCCTCGACGAGATCGTCGACATAGCAGAACGAGCGGGTCTGCCCGCCGTCGCCGAACACGCTGATCGGCTCGCCCTTGAGCGCCTGAACGATGAAGGATGAGACCACGCGGCCGTCATTGGGCTGCATGCGCGGGCCGTAGGTGTTGAAGATGCGCGCGACCTTGATCGGCAGGCCGTGCTGGCGCCAATAGTCGAAGAACAGCGTCTCGGCGCAGCGCTTGCCCTCGTCGTAGCAGGAGCGGATGCCGATCGGGTTGACGTTGCCCCAATAATCCTCGGTCTGGGGATGGATCAGCGGATCGCCGTAGACCTCACTGGTCGAGGCCTGGAAGATGCGCGCCTTCAGCCGCTTGGCAAGGCCCAGCATGTTGATGGCGCCGTGCACCGAGGTCTTGGTGGTCTGCACGGGGTCGCGCTGGTAGTGGATCGGCGAGGCCGGGCAGGCCAGGTTGAAGATCGCGTCGACCTCGATGTAGAGCGGGAAGGTGACGTCGTGCCTGACCGCCTCGAACAGCGGATTTGCGATCAGATGGGCGATGTTGCGCCGGCTGCCGGTGAAATAAKTGTCCGCGGACACCACCTCGGCCCCGGCATCGAGCAGCCGCTCGCAGATGTGCGACCCGATGAAGCCGGCGCCTCCGGTCACGAGGATGCGGCTGTTCTTGTARCTTTCAAACGGCATGATCGGTTCCAGACTGTCCACGGCGGCCGGCTGAGTGGTATCGGCAACAGCCGGACTCGCCAATAGCCAAGTGGCTTTGGGTCGAGGTATTTAATTACCTCTACTGTGCATGGGGTTGTTTTCGCCATTTTTTCAGGCGGGCGGGCAGGGCGCTTGGCGCCGTGGCTAGAATTCCCGCCGCTTCAGCCAGGCCCGCGCGCCCCAATGGGCAAAACACCAGGCCGACCGGATCAGGGAGAGGTGCTCGACATTGCGGTAGATCTGCCAGACCCATTTGGCCGAGCGCGCTGGGCGGCTGGAGACCGAAGAGCCCCTGACGCGGTAGCGGGCAAGGTCCTCGTCGAGGCCGTAGGCGGTGTGGCCGCGCTTGAGGATCGAGAGCCACAGGCAGAAATCGTCATACCCCTCGTTCTTCATCGCAATGGGACCCGCGATCTCGCGGTCGACCATCGCGGTCAGCGTCGCGATCGCGGTGTTCTTCAGGAGCTGCCCGTAGGCGAGCGAGGCCGGCACGGAGATCAGGCGTCCTGTGACCGTGTTGGTCTCGTTGATGCGGCGGAAGGCGGTGTAGCTGAGGGCGGCTTGCTTCTCCCGAGCGAAGGC
>NZ_JBFUES010000300.1:0-7504 GCF_056403875.1 Bradyrhizobium sp. P2_E8 | reverse complement strand
GCTGTCGTCGAGGATGCGCAGATATTTGACGTCGGGCAAGTTGGCGTTGGGCAGATCGAGCAGCCGGTTGCGCGCGCCGGTCGCCAGCACGAGATGGCCGTAGGGAAGCGTCTCGCCCGAGGCGAGGAGGACCTTGCGCCCGGCGCGGTCGATCGACACCGCGCGGCCGGCGATCAGCTCGATCTTCTGGTCCGCATAGAATTTCTCCGGCCGGAACATCAGGCTCTCCGGTCCGGCGGAGCCCTTGATGTAGGCCTTGGACAAAGGCGGCCGCTGATAAGGCAGGTGCGCCTCGTCATTGATCAGGCAGACGCGATCGGAAAAACCGGCCTGCCGCAGGGATGCCGCAGCCTGGTAGCCACCATGGCCGGCGCCGACAATGATCACCGGACCGCCAGTCATTGGAACAGCCCACTTCCGGAGACACGAGCGTGACCCATGTCGTCTCCTCTCACGCTGATATTGGCTTGGCTAGCCCAGGAGGAGCCGGCGCTCGTGTCCGTCCCTCAACAAAGGCGGCCCTATTTGAGCCTATCGTTCCGCCCAGCGCAAGGGCGGCGCGCGGGGATTGTCTCCCCTCGCCTTCTGCGATTTAGTCGCACCAACCACCTCATGCCGGGGATTTCCAATGCCAGCTCCCACCTCCCACCCCGATGATCCGGCCTTGCTGCGGATCGACGGTCCGATCGCGACCATCACACTCAACCGCCCTGCCGCGTTCAACTCGATCAACCTGGCGATTGCACAAAAGCTCGAACAGCTCGCGTCCTATCTCGAAGGCGACGACGCCATCAGGGTCGTGGTGATCGAGGGCGAAGGCCGCGCCTTCTCGGCCGGCGGCGATTTGCAGACGATTGGAGCTGCGGCCGAAGCGGGCACGGTGACGCCGGTGGTCGGCGAGCTGCTCAAGCATTATCACGCCTTCATCGAGACCATCCGGCGCATGCCGAAACTGTCGCTATCCAGCGTCCACGGCTCGGCCGCCGGCGCCGGCATGGGCCTCGCCTTCGTCACCGATCTCTGCATCGCCGCGGAGGACGCCAGGTTCACGTCGGCCTATGCCAAGATCGGGGTGTCGCCGGACGGCGGCTCGACGGTCGGCATCGTCGGCACGGTCGGCTCCCGCCGCGCGCTCCAGATCTTCTTGTCAGAGGACAATTTTACCGCGCAGCAGGCCTACGAATGGGGCCTGGTCGCGAAGATCGTTCCCGCGACCGAGCTGAAGGCGGCGACGCGGCAGTTCGCCGAACGTCTCGCGCAGAACCCGCCTGCCGCGATCGCCGGCACCAAGTCGCTGGTCTACCAGGCTGCCACGACGCCGGTGAAACAGCAGCTCGACGCCGAGGAGCACAGGATCGTCATGGCGATGAACACGGAGGAGTTTCGGCTCGCCGTGAAGAAGTTCACGAGCAAGTCGAAGTGACACCCGCGCGCACCTTCTACGGGCTTCGCCACGGCGCGACCGACTGGAATCGCGAGGGACGCTTCCAGGGGCGGACCGACAATCCGCTGAACGAGGACGGTCTGCGGCAAGCGCATGAGGCCGTGGATATGCTGCGCGGCGCCGGCATCAGCCGCATCGTGGCGAGCCCCCTGGCCCGCGCGGCGCGAACGGCCGAGATCATCGCGGACGCGATCTCGGTGCCGCTCGCGATCGACGACGGCATCATCGAGTTCGACTTCGGAAGCTTTGAAGGCCTCCCCGTTCGCGACCTCATGATCAAGCACGGCGTCAACTCGGCGACGGGCCTCGTCTCGATCCTGCCCGCCGATGGCGAGAGCTGGGACGCCATGACCGCACGGTCGCTCGCTTGCGTCTCCGCCTGGCTCGACCGTCATCCCGGCGACAATCTGCTGTTCGTCTGCCACGACGCCGTGATGCAGGGCATGGCAAACGCGCTGTGCGGCAGCTACTTCAAGAACAGCCACGGCACGCCGTTCCGTTACGTGCGCGAGCAGGCGCAATGGCGGATCGAGCAGGTCGCTATTGCGGGCAGATATAGCCCGTCCCCGCCGGCGACTTGAAGCAGCCGACCGACTCGGGGAGCACCTGCCGCGGCAGCCAAAGCACGACGCTCGGGAAATAGATCGCGAACGTGATCGTTGCCAGGAACACCACATAGATCGGCAACGCGGCGCGCAAGGCCTTGGCAAAGCTGATGCCGACGAATTTCGACGCCATCAGCAGCACCAGGCCATAAGGCGGCGTGATCAGGCCGAAGGCGAGCGTGGCGATCAGCACCACGCCCATATGCACGGCATTGATGTCGCCCGCCTCGGTCAGCGTGTTGACCAGCGGCATGAAGATGATGATCGTCGGCACCGGCTCGATGAAGTCGCCGACCACGGTGAACAGCAGCACCATCAGCAGCATGATCAGGTGCGGATCGTGGCCGGCAATCGAGGTGATCACTTCTGCGATGTAGCTCGCGCCACGCAAGTAAGCGAGCATCCAGCCGAAGGCGTTGGCGGCACCGATGGTGATCAGCGGCAGCGAGAAGATCAGCCCGGCGAGACAGAAATCATAGGGGATCTTCCTGAAGTGGCCGCGGTTGAGCGCGGGGATGACCACGAGGACGATCCAGACCACGGCGACGACGCCGGCCTCCGTCGGCGTGAACCAGCCGGTCAGGATGCCGCCGAGCAGGATCACCGGGATCATCAGCGGCAGGGCCGCATCGCCCGCCGCGAACACCACCTGCCGCAGCGGCGCGCGCGGCTTGCGCAGGCCCGAGGGGCCGAAGAAATAGCAGTAGATCATCAGGCCGAAGCCGATCATCAGACCCGGCACCACGCCCGCCATGAACAGGCCGGCGATCGAGACGTTGCCGACGGCGCCATAGACCACCGCCGTGATGCTCGGCGGCACCAGCGCCGCGATCGTCGAGGCGGATGCGATGATCGCGGCGATGAAGGCGGGCTCGTAGCCCTCGCGCTTCATCGGGCCGCCCAGCGCGCGGCTCATCACCGCGACGTCGGCGGTGGTCGAGCCCGACATCTCCGAGAAGAACATGCTGAAGACGACGACCACCTGYGACAGCCCGCCCCTGATGTGCCCGACCAGCGACACCGACAGGTTCGCGATCCGCACCACCACATTGGCCGAGCTCATGAGCTCGCCGACCAGCAGGAAGAACGGGATCGCCAGCAGCGCCTCGGAATCGACGCCGTCGAAGATCTTCTGGATGATGGCGGCGAGCGACACGTCCGACAGGATCGCGCCGATGAAGACGCCGGCCATCAGCGAGAACGGCACGGGCACGCCCAGATAGCCGAAGGACAGGAAGCAGATCGACATCAACGCCAGGACGACAGGTGCGCTCACGGCTGCGCCCTCATCTGTGCGTCGGTCACGACGGACGCTGTGTCCTCGTCCGGCGGCTCGGGATGGTCAAAGCCGTTGCGCAGGCCGTTGACGAGCTGTTCGATGGTGAAGAGGCCGATCAGCACGCCCGAGAGCGGGATGATCGCGTAGAGCGAAGCGATCGGCGTGCCCGACGGCAGGCGAAAACTACCGAAGCCGCGCAGATAGTTCTGGTAGCCGTACCAGATCAGGCAGAAGGCGACGCCGAGCACGACCAGGCGGATGATGACTTCGACGATCAGCCGTGGCGTGCCGTGCATCGCCTCGGAGATCGCGGTGAGATAGAGGTGATCGTTGCGCCGCGTCGCAGCCGCCGTGCCGACGAAGATCGCGTAGATGAACAGCGTCGAGGTGACTTCCTGAAGCCACAGCCAGGGATGGCCGATGGTGCGGGTGACGATGTCGGCGGTGACCGACAGCGAGAAGCCGAAGCACAGCACGCCGCAGAGAATCATCAGCGCAAGCTCGAGCCAGTCGAGCCCGCGCCATTTCAGGTGGCGTTGGCGCTGAACGAGCAGTTTGTCGGCGATGGGCATTTGCGTCCTCGTCATCCCGTAGCTAGCCCGTGTGACAGCTGGGAAGCTGCCGATCGTGCTCGGCCTGCATGGTTCGAGACGCCCGCTTTGGCGGTCTCCTCACCATGAGGGTCTAAAATCTCGCCGCAAAGCGAGACCTCATCCTGAGGGCCCGCCGCAGGCGGGCGTCTCGAAGGATGGCCGCGGGCGACCTAATTGATCGACCGGATCAAATTCTTAATCTTCTCGGCATGCGGGCCGAGCTCCTTGGCGAGCTTGTCGAGATAGGGATCGGCGATCGTCGTAAAACTCTTCTTGTCGACGTTGTCGACGATCTTGACGCCCATCTTCTTCAGCTTGTCGGCCGCGGTGCGCTCGAGGTCGAACGCCTTCTGCGGCTCCTTGGTGCTGATCTCGTTGGCCGCCGCCTGCACCCACCCCTTCTGCTCCGCCGACAGGCTCTGCCAGAGCTTGTCGGAGATGAACACCAGCGCGTTGTTGGCTTCGTGCTCGGTGATGTTGAGGACCGGCGCGACCTCGTAGTGCTTGTTGACGAGGTAGACGTTGATGCTGTTCTCGGCGACGTCGACCACGCCGGTCTGCAGCGAAGTATAGACGCTGCCGAACGGCATGTGCACGGTCTGGGCGCCATAGGCGGGGAACATCAAGTCCTCGGTCGCGGTCGCCTGGACGCGGACCTTCAGGCCCTTGACGTCGCCGACATTGTGGATTTCCCGCCTGCTGTACATGTGGCGCACGCCCTGCGAGCCGGTCGCGATCACGTGCAGGCCCTGCGTGGTCTCGTCGATCATGGTCCTGAGCGCTTCGAACACGCGGGGATCGGCCAGCCCCTTGACCGCGTGGTTCTCGTCGCGGAACAGGAAGTGCAGCGACATCACGCCGGCCTGCGGCGAGATCGTCGCGGTGTTGGCCGAGGAGATGATCGCGAATTCGACGTCGCCGGCTTTGACGAGCTGGAGCACCTGCGGCTCCTGCCCGAGCTGCGCGCCCGGGTACTGGTCGATGATCATGGTGCCCTTGCTCAATTCCTTGAGCTTGTCGGCAAAGAGGTCGCCCGCGATCGAATAGCCGGTGTTGCGCGGCTGGTCATAGGCGAAGCGATAATGCTTCACCTCCTGCGCCGACGCGCCCGTGACGAACAGAACAGCGGCCGTTGCCGCCAGCCCAAGCATGGATCGTGCAATCATCGTTTCCCCCTGTTTTATCGCCCGCCGCTTCAGCGGTCTGAGCGTTCGTTCGGGTGGCGGTCACCCCTTCTCGGTCTGCTTCCCAGTCCTCTGCATGAAATCGAAATCGCAGCCCTCGTCGGCCTGCGTGATGGTCTCGTTGTACAGCCAGGCGTAGCCGCGCCGCGCCTCCTCGGGCGCAGCCGCCGGCTTCAAGGCGGCGCGCCGCCGTTCCAGCTCGGCGGCATCGACCAGCAGCTCGATGCTGCGCTTGGCAACATCCAGCCGGATCATGTCGCCGTTCTTCACTAGCGCCAGCGGCCCGCCGACGGCGGATTCCGGCGTGATGTGGAGCACGATGGTGCCGAACGCCGTGCCGCTCATGCGCGCGTCGGAAATACGCACCATGTCCTTGGTGCCGCCGCGCGCGAGCTTCTTCGGGATCGGCAGATAGCCCGCCTCCGGCATGCCCGGCGCGCCCTTCGGGCCGGCGTTGCGCAGCACCAGCACGTCGTCGGCGGTCACGTCGAGATCGGGATCGTCGACCCGCAAGGTCATGTCCTCGACGGATTCGAACACCACCGCCCGCCCCGTATGCTGCAACAGCTTCGGGCTCGCGGCGGATTGCTTGATGACCGCGCCGCGCGGGGCGAGATTGCCGTGCAGGACGGCGAGGCCGCCTTCCTTCTTGATCGGATTGTCGCGCGGACGGATCGCGTCCTGGCCGGGCACGTCTTCCGCATACGCCGCGATATCGCGCAGCGTCTGACCGGTGATGGTCTTCGCGTCGAGATCGACGAGATCGCCGAGCTGCGCCAGCAGTTTCGGCACGCCGCCGGCGTGATGGAAATGCTCCATGTAGTGCTCGCCCGACGGCTTGAGATCGACCAGTACCGGCACCTCGCGGCCGATCTGATCGAACACTTCGAGATCGAGCCGGTGCGGCGAGCGATGCGCCATCGCCGTCAGATGGATCAGGCCGTTGGTCGAGCCGCCGATCGCCTGGAGCACGACCTGCGCGTTCTTGAAAGATGCCGGAGTCAGCAGCTCGCTCGGCTTCGGCCCCTTGGTCTTGGCCATTTCGGCCGCAACCCGGCCGCTGGCCTCCGCAAGACGGAAGCGTTCGGCATGCGGCGCCGGGATCGTCGCGCTCATCGGCAGCGACAGCCCCATGGCCTCGATCATGCAGGCCATGGTGGAGGCCGTGCCCATCACCATGCAGGTGCCGACCGACGGCGCAAGACGGCCGTTGACCGCCTCGATCTCGGCGTCGTCGATGTCGCCGGCGCGATATTTCGCCCACAGCCGGCGGCAATCGGTGCAGGCGCCCAGCACCTCGCCCTTGTGATGGCCGACCACCATGGGGCCAACGGGGATGACCACGGTCGGCAGGTCGGCGCTGATCGCCGCCATCACCTGGGCCGGCAGCGTCTTGTCGCAGCCGCCGATCACGATCACCGAATCCATCGGCTGGGCCCGGATCATCTCCTCGGTGTCCATCGCCATCAGATTGCGCAGATACATCGAGGTCGGATGCGCAAAGCTCTCGGCGATCGAGATGGTGGGAAACACGAACGGCATCGCGCCCGACAGCATCACGCCGCGCTTGGCGGCCTCGATGATCTGGGGGACGTTGCCGTGGCAGGGATTGTAGTCGCTATAGGTGTTGGTGATGCCGACGATCGGGCGCTCCAGCGCGTCGTCGGAATAGCCCATGGCCTTGATGAACGCCTTGCGCAGGAACAGCGAGAAGCCGGCATCGCCATAGCTCGTCAGACCCTTGCGCAAGCCACTCGTCATCATGCCACTCCATTCACCTTGCCATTGTCGTACAGCCTGTCCCTCGATTGTCAATAAGATAGGCGCGTATCCGGCAATTTCTGGATTGTCGCACCGCCGAACGACCGGATTATTGACAATCTGGGCCTTCCCTGCTCCACAGGACAGACCGGCACGGGGCCGGAGGCCGAGGGGATGCCCGAGAATCACACCGCAGACAGCATGACGGTCCGGCGCGACGATCCGGACGACGTGGTCGCGCGGCTGGAGGAGGACATCATCTTCGGCCGGCTCGCGCCGGGCGCACGCCTGACCGAGGACGCGCTGATGTCGGCTTACGGCACCTCGCGGCACTTCGTGCGGCAGGCGCTGGTGGATGCCGAGCGGCGCGGCATCGTTCGCCGCGAGAAGAATGTCGGCGCCACCGTGCGGTTCTATTCGGCTGACGAGGTCCGGCAGATCTACGAGGTCCGGGAGATGCTGACCCGGCAGGCGGCGCTGATGATCCCCCTGCCCGCACCGCAAGGCCTGATCGACGAGCTGACCGCGCTACAGCGGCAATATTGCGCGAAGGCGGACATGCAGGATCTGCGCGGCATCCACGAGGCCAACGACGCCTTCCACCTCGCGCTGTTTTCCGCCTGCGGCAATCCCTATCT
>NZ_JBFUES010000299.1:0-7506 GCF_056403875.1 Bradyrhizobium sp. P2_E8 | reverse complement strand
GTACGAGACCAGATAGTTGGCCCGGCTGCCCGAATACACCGCGGTGTCGGTGCCCGAGCCGCCATTGATGGCGTCGTTGCCCGCGCCCCCCGTGATCGTGTCGTTGCCACCGCCGCCGTTCAGCGCGTTGGCGATCGCGTTACCCACCAGCGTGTCGTTGCCGGACCCGCCGATGGCGTTGTCGATGTAGGAGCGCGCGTCGCCATTATAGAGATAGGCGTTGTAGACGTTGCCCGATGCGTAATGGCCATTGCCGAGATTGGCCAGCTGCACGGAGGAGAACACCGACGCCGCACCGGGATTGAGGTTGATGCTCAGGTTCGTCGTGTAGTTCGACAGGTCATAGGTATCGACGCCGCCGCCGTCCCAGACCGTCTCATAAATGCGATTGGCCGAGCCTCCGACGCCGCCACCCGGCGCGAGCTGCCCCACGCCGTTGATGAATTCCTGTCCCGTGGTCGGATTCCAAGTGTAGACCGTGTTGCTGCTCTGGGTCGTGTAGTCCGCGCCGTACATCGTCTGCAGCGCGAGGATATCGTTGGCCATATAGGTCTGCGAAAATCCGTACGCCTCATTGGTGTAGCCGGACGTGGTCGAGCCGCCGACATAGCTGCGATAGCTCATGACGGTGTATTCGCTGTCGTCGTGCGCGCTCGGCACAGCGACGTTGGCGACGCCGCCCGTTTCCTGGCTGTGCTTGAGGCCGAGGGCATGGCCGAGCTCGTGCAGCGCGGTCGTGAAATAGTAATTGCCGAGCGCGGCAAGCGAGTAATTGTACTGAGTCCCGAACCAGATATCGCCGCCGGACGCGTAGTTGCCGGGGTAATAGGCGTAGGAGGTCGGATTGGCCGACGGTGACTGCGCGACCATGATGTCGGCGCCGTTCGTCCCTGCGTACTGGATATTGGCGTTGGTGTAGCCGAGGATCAGTCCGATCGCGTAGTTGATCGCCGCCTGCATCTGGCTCGGCGCCGAGGCGAAACCAGACGTGGTCGGCTCACTGTTGCCGCCGCTGTAGGGATTGGCGTAGTCGCTGGGCGAATCCGGAAAGCTGTAGGTGATCGTGCCGGACCATTTGGCGCCCGACAGCAGGCCGTCGATCTCGGCGTTATTGGTGGCACTGACGGTGACAGCGGTGGCCAATGGACTCTCCGGAGCTACCCGCGCGATTCGGGCGAAGGCGTGTGATTCTAGCTTCAGAGGTAAACGTTTGGCTTAAATATTGCGCCTGCGTTCGGGCCCCTTCCATAAAATTGTGCTAGCCCTCAAACCCCGTAATCATACTGGCTAGGCCATTCCGTAGTCAAACGGGGCCGAGTACGGAATGCGAGCTTACGCATGCTTGATGATCTCCAGAGGAGAATCATGAAACTTGGCTCCTTCTCGGCCGGTCTCGTCGGCGTCCTTGCGGTGGTCGCCGGGCCGGATCACCTGTCCATCGGAGAACAGCCTGTCATGGTCGTGAAGGCCAACGCGGATGAAAACGGCAAGGACGGCGGCAAAGACCGCGGCAAGGCGGGCCGCGCACCCTCCATGCCAATGGCGCGCGATCCTTCCGCCGCGGTGGCGGAGGAGTACGAAGCCGCCCGTCGGACGGGAACGCGGGAGGCGCTCGAGCTCTTCATTGCGCGCCACGGCGACGCCCCGCTGGCCGAGCAGGCGCGCGCCGAGCTGAAGCGCCTACCGCGCTGATCCCTTTCACGCAGCGCAGCAAGCCGCGCCAGCCCAGCCCCGTCAGGCACTGCATTTCGACAGGCGGCATCCGCGTCGGCCCAGACTTGTCGCATGGGCGTTGGGCACTATGGTAGGCCCGCAATCTGTCCCGGAGCCCTTCAAGATGCCCTTTCCGCATGCCTCGGAAGCCCTGTCGCGCTTCACCGTGCTCGATCTGACCCGTGTCCGATCCGGGCCCACCTGCGTGCGGCAGCTCGCGGACTGGGGCGCCAACGTGATCAAGATCGACGCGCTGACCGAGGATACCGGCGGCGAGCAGCCGGGCGGGCCGCGGCGTGGCTCCGACTTCCAGAATTTGCACCGCAACAAGCGTGCAATGACGCTGAACCTGAAGGACGAGCGCGGGCTCGCCGTGTTCAAGCGGCTCGCCGCCAAGGCCGATGTCGTGGTCGAGAATTTCCGTCCCGACGTGAAGAAGAAGCTCGGCATCGACTATGACAGCCTCGCCGCAATCAATCCGCGCATCGTCTATGGCAGCATTTCCGGCTTCGGCCAGGACGGGCCCTATCACAAGCGGCCGGGTTTCGATCAGATCGCGCAGGGCATGGGCGGGCTGATGTCGATCACCGGCGCGCCGGGCGAAGGCCCGATGCGGGTCGGCATTCCCGTCGCCGACCTCACCGCCGGCCTGTTCTGCGCCATGGGCATCCTCACGGCGCTGCTCGAGCGCGAGGTCTCGGGCAAGGGCCAGTGGGTGCAGACCTCGCTGCTCCAGGCCCAGATCTTCATGCTCGACTTCCAGGCCGCGCGCTGGCTGATGGAGAAGGAAGTCGCCAAGCAGGCCGGCAACAATCACCCGACCAGCATCCCGACCGGCGTGTTCAAGACCTCGGACGGCTACATCAACATCGCCACCACGGGCGGGCGGATCTGGGAGCGCTGCGCCCAGGCGATCGGGGCGCCGGAGCTCTTTAGCCACCCCGACTATGCGACGGCCCCCGCCCGCTCCAAGAACCGCGACGCGCTCAACGCCGAGATCGAGAAGCGCACCGTGACGAAGTCGACCGAGACCTGGGTCCGGGAGTTCAACGACGCCGGCGTGCCCTGCGGGCCGATCTATGCCATCGACCAGATGTTCGAGGATGCCCAGGTCAGGCATCTCGGCATCGCGCAGGACGTGCCGAACGACGAGGACCGCCACATCCGCCTGGTCGGCCAGCCCGTGACGTTGTCGCGCACGCCGAGCAAGATGGTGGCGCGGCCGCCGGAATTCGGCGAGCAGACCGACGAGGTGCTGAAGGAGTTCGGCTTCGGCGCCGACGAGATCGCGGAGCTGCGTCAGCGCAAGGTGGTCTGAAAGCGGCGTAAGCGGTCGTCTAGATCTTGCGCAAGCCGTCGAAGCGCGTGTCGACATAGTGGCCGCCGGCATCGACAACCCGACAAAGCTCTCCGCCATCATGGTAGAGCAGAACGACCTTGGCTCCCGCCTCGAATTGTCCGGTCGGCGGTCCGCTCGGCGTACCGCGCGAGGCATAGAATGGCTGCGATCTCGCCACCTCGTGGGTGAACTGGTTGGGCGGAGGCGAGATCAGACAGTCGGACGGGATCAATGACGAATCTGGAAGCACAATCGCTTCCGGTCGCTTCATACCCTCCATGATCCGTTTCCCTGCATTCCAAGCGAAGCCTTGCTCGGCGGTGCTTTGGCCTAAGGTTCGAGGCTCTCATCGGGCAACGTGATCGGAATCCGCGGGAGCACGATGCCTCTTGGCTTTTCATCATGCGCGGCAGCAAGTCCCGCCTCAGCCATATGGAGATGATTGSGCAGGTGATACGGCTGGGCAACGTCCATGTTCACCTCATAACCGAGATCCTGCAAGCTGGCGATCGTCAACCGGCTCATCGGATTGCCGCCCTCATTGACGAAGCCGGTCATCAATTCCGCGCCGAAAACAGTGTCGCGCCAATGCGAATCCACCGTCCCCTCGCCACCCTTGTTTTCGACGGGAACGGGGAGCGGCGTCGCGGAGCCGCGGAGCTTGCCGTATTCGCGCATGGCGTTGGCACCGTGGAAAGTCGGATTGTGCGTGCGGACACCCTTCAACAATCTCTTGTTCGTCCAGATCGTTCCGATGCCGATCACATGCCCCATCTCGTGCGTGATGACGTCGTTCAGGGTGCCGTCGGCTTCCATGGCGGCGAGATCGGCAATATCGAATTGCATGTCGCCCGTCGCCGGCAGGAACGCAGCGGCCCCTGCACTCTTCGGGCGCAGGCGGTCCGGCCCCGCCTGGCCGAGAACATTTCCGGGGCCGTCAATGTCAGTGCCTTGCGCTGTGATGCGAAGATTGTTGATCCTCTCGCCGCCAACCGTGACGTCCGGCAAGTCGCCCACGATGGCGTGGGTCCACCGGTTTGCTGCAAGCTTGAAAGCGGCCTTTTGTTTGGCGGTCAGTCCGCCCAGGAAATGAACTTCGATCGTGTAACCTCGGGCGGCTGCGGCGGCGACCGCGTGCGGAATCTCGGCGCCCCTCTGGGCGCGATAACGTTCAATGGCCATGACATCCTCCGAAAAAATCAGATCAAATAAGTTTCTATCTATGCTTGCATAGTGATCCCGATTAACGCCGCTGACAAGGGAGAGAAAGCGTCACGGGGCCTGACTGTTTTTCACTCCGGACATACGAAAGCCCGGCGCGACCACCGGGCTTTCGACTCGCAACCACGCTTTGCGAAACAGTCGCTCAGGTCCCGCTGAAGCGATAGTTCACACCGAAGCGCAGGATGTTGTCGGTGACGTGCGAGCGATAGCCGACGACCAGCGGCGCGCCGCTTAGCGCGATCACGGGAGTCGCGAGCGTGCCCGACACCGTTCCGAGATCGACATAGAGATATTCGAGCCGGGCGCTCCAATTGTCGGCGAAGGCACCTTCGATGCCGGCGCCCGCGGTCCAGCCGACCTTCGTCGTGCTGCTGCTGAAGCTCGCCGCAACAGGCGTGAACGTTCCGCCGTCGGCGCCCGGGAAGCCGCCGACATTGATCGCGCTCACGCTCCCTGCGGTGGAGACGCGGCCATAGGCGAGACCGCCGGTGCCGTAGAGCAGCACGCGCGGCGTCACGGCGACACCGAGGCGGCCGCGGATGGTGCCGAACCAGTCGAGCTTCTGGGTAAGATTGAACGTAACAGGCAGCGCGGGATCGAACGTGTTGTCGCCGCGATGGCCCGGCGTGCAGACGCCGTCCTGCAAACCGGCCGGCGCGCCGGCGCACAGCGCGCCGAAACGACCCTTCCGGCCACTGCCCTGGAAGTCGGCCTCGAAGCCCGCCACGAACATCCCGCGCTGCCAGTTGTAGCCGATCTGTCCGCCGCCGGTGACGCCGTTGAGATCGAACGTGCCGGCGCTCGAGCTCAGCGGCGCGCCGCCCCCGCTGTCGATGAAGTCGACCGTGGTGGCCGAGCGGCCCCAGCCATAGCCGACATTGATGCCGGCATGGAAGCCGCTCCAATTGTAGCCGGGATCGGCGACCACCGGCGGCGCCTTGGTATGGATGTGCGGCACCGCCAGATCGTCGGCGAAGGCACGCGGTGCAAGCAGCGTGGCGGTCGCCGCCGCGACCAGCAAAGTTCGTGTCATCAATCTTCCCTCGAGAAAATGGCGTTGCCTGTTCGCCTGCTCGCAAGATGCGCGGGCGATTCAGTGCGGCGACACTAGGAAAGAGCGCATCGCTTCGGGTCCTGCGTTCGAACGTCGGTCGTTCAGAGGACGCGTGCAGCCGCTCGCGCGCGTGGGGCGCGCGCGGGCCATCGGGACGATCTCGAAAATCGCTGCTATTTCAGCGCGGTTTGGCGGCGGGGATGAATCTTGGGGACGGACGCGAGGGCCTCGAAAAGAGGCCCGGTACGCGCAGCTCGACAATCCGATCAGAGCAGATCAGGCTGCGGATGTGGCACGCCCGCAACAAGCGGGTCGCACTGTCCGATCGCCGGCCCTGCGTCATGTCCAAGAATCAGGAGAGGAACGACAAAGCCCGGCGCGAGGCCGGGCTTTGCTTCTTGTTGACGCCTCTGTTGATCTCAGTACCTGGCAACCACCGGGCCGCCGAACTGATAGTTGATGCCGGCGCGCAGGATGTGGTCGGTGAAGCGCGACGAGGTATTGGCGGCGATCGCGGAAGCCGGCGCGAGCGTAAACGGACCCGCCGAGAAGCGGCCGAGATCCATGTAGAGATATTCGAGCTTCGCGCTCCAGTTCTGGGTGATCTTGCCTTCGACACCAGCGCCGACGGTCCAGCCGACGCGCGTATCGGAGCTCGAGCCGACCGAGGCGATCGCGACGCCAGCGGGCGTGAAGCCAGTCATGGTGCCAGTGGTCTTGATCTCGCCGAAGGCCACACCGCCGGTGCCGTAGAACAGCACCTTCGGGGTCGCCAGGATGCCGACGCGACCACGAACCGTGCCGAACCACTGGAGCTTCTGGTCGATCGTCAGCGTGGTGCCGGCCAGACCGCCAGCCGGAAGGAAGGTCAGCCCGGGAAGACAGGCACCACCGGCAGGCGCGACGCCGCCGCAGTTGAAGAAGGCGCTGCCCTTTTCACCCGACCACTGCAGGTCGCCCTCGACGCCAAACACCCAGTTGGCGCTCTGCCAGTTGTAGCCCGCCTGACCGCCGGCGACGCCGCCGTTCATGTCGAACGACGCGCTGGTGATGGAGCCCGCCGGAGGCGCGATCACCGCACCAGTCGCCGTGTTGTTGTAGGTGACGTCGGTGCGCGAACGCCCCCAGCTGTAGCCGCCGTTGACGCCGATGTAGAAGCCGGTCCAGCTCCAGACCGGATCGACCATGACCGGTGCCTTGACGTAGGGCTTCGCCGCGAGGTCGGCCGCCAGTGCGCCCGTCGCGAACAGCGACATCGCCGCTGCCATTCCAATCACAATCCGCTTCATAGCAATTCCTCATCCCGCACAATCTTGTGATCAAAATATACCCCGCTCCCCACCCAAGGGCTGTGCCGCGCCAGCAACATCTGGAAATAATCGAGCTTAAGGTTGTGCCGGCGCCCGAACGCCACCACATTCCCTAAGCCATTGATTTCGAAAAATGTTGTTCCACGGGCCTAGCGCGATGTCGCTCTGGTCCGCTGCGTCAGTCCGACGCGGCCCAGCAACCCGTCGATCACCGGCCAAAACAGCAGCACGAGCGCCAGCGTCGTGATCGAGCCGACCAGCCCGTTCGACCAGAACACCTTGAGGTCGCCGCCGGAGCCGATCATCGACAGGCGGAAGGCATCCTCGGCGCGGTTGCCGAGCACGAGCGCCAGCGTGAACGGCGCGAGCGGAATGCCGATCTTCTTGAAGACGTAGCCGACGACCCCGAAGCCGAGCATCAGCCAGATGTCGAACATCGCGTTCTGGATCGCATAGGCGCCGATCGCGCAGGACACCACGATCATCGGCGCCACCGCCGCGAACGGCACCCGCAGGATCGAGGCGAAGATCGGCACCGTCGTCAGCACCAGCACGAGGCCGACGACGTTGCCGAGATACATCGAGGCGATCAGCCCCCAGACGAAGTCCTTGTGCTCGACGAACAGCAGCGGGCCCGGATTGAGCCCCCACACCATCAGGCCGCCGAGCAGGATCGCGGCGGTGCCGGAGCCGGGAATGCCGAGCGCCAGCATCGGCAGCAGCGCCGCGGTGCCGGAGGCATGCGCCGCCGTTTCCGGCGCGAACACGCCCTCGATGCGGCCCTTGCCAAAACTCTCGGGATCCTTGGAAAAGCGCTTGGCGAGATTGTAGCCCATGAAGGACGCGGCGATCGCCCCGCCCGGAGT
>NZ_JBFUES010000298.1:0-7594 GCF_056403875.1 Bradyrhizobium sp. P2_E8 | reverse complement strand
GTCAGACCCATGCCGTCCTGGTGCTGGGGCTCCTGTTCCTGTCGATGACGCTCAATTTCGGCTTCCTCCTGATGGCGATGGACCGGCTGCGGGGCGAGGTCGCCGACCTCGCGCTGCTCGACGATCTCACCGGTGTCGCCAACCGGCGCCAKCTGTTGCAGCGCCTGTCCGAGGAATGCGCCCGTTCGGAGCGCAGCGGCGAGCCGTTCTCGCTGCTGGTGATCGATCTCGATGGCTTCAAGACCATCAACGACACCCATGGCCATGCCGCCGGCGATGCCTGCCTCCAGCACTTCACCCTGATGGCGCAGACGCGGCTGCGGCCCGGCGACATGCTCGCCCGCACCGGCGGCGACGAGTTCTGCATCGTGCTGCCGTCCTCTTCCATGCGCGAGGCGGCCGCAATCGCCCGCCGCGTGCTCGAGGTCTGCCGTCGGGACGCCGCGGCCTGCAACGGCAAAGACATCCCGATCGCGATCTCGATCGGTGTGGCGCAATGGGATCGCGGCATCGGCCAATTCCCGGAGCGCCTGATCGCGCATGCCGATCACGCCCTCTATGCCGCCAAGAAGAACGGCAAGAACGACTTTGCCGTCTACGATCCCGCACCGCCGCTCTCGCCCGAGCCGAACGGCGCGGGCGAAGCCGTGCGCAATTTCGCCTGATGGCGTGCTAGGCTCGGGTCCGCATTGGATCCTTGATGATGATGTCTCGCCTGCTCGCGGCCATTCTCGCCGCCCTTCTGATCGTACCCGCCGCCGCAGCCGACGCCGAACTCGCAAAGCTCGCGCGCGCCTCCGGCACGCCCGACATTCCCGGCCTGAAGGTCGTCTGGCTGGCGCCATGGGGTGACGTCCGCAGCGCAAGACCCTGGCGCAACATCATCGTGCACCAGACCGAGGGGCCGGCCGGCTCGGCCCGCGGCGGCGCGGCGGAGCAGTCGAAGAACCCGACGCGGCGCGGCGTCACGGTCTGGGTCGAGACCGACGGCACGGTCTATTGGGCGGTGGCGGAGAACCTGGTGCCGACCCATGGCGACGGCGCCAACCGCAACGACAACAAGTACATCGACAACAGACCGACCTATCGCCAGGTGGTGCGCGACAATTCGATCGGCGTCGAGTTCGCCGGCAATTATCCCGATGTCGCCGCCGGTCCCACCGAGGCGCAGGTCGCGGCGTGGAAGATCCTCGTCAAGGTGCTGCGTGCGCGCTACGACATCCCGCTCGACCGCGTCTATGCGCACAACTGGATCGACTACAAGGACGCGCGCTATTGCGAAGGCTGCTGGCTCGCGACGCTGGCGAGGACATGGGGGGAGTAGCTCGCGTGTCATTCCGGGGCGCGCCGCTTGGCGCGAACCCGGAATCCATTCATCCACCAACTCTGTCGCGCGATGGATTCCGGGTTCGCGCTACGCGCGCCCCGGAATGACGGGAGCGGTTACACCGCCTCCGCCATCCAGCCGAACAACCGCCGGATCAGTCCCGGCCGCCGCGGCAGTTCCGGCGGCTCGTCCGCTGCGAGCACGCGTTTGAAGAAGTAGTCCAGGAACACCATGTCGTTCGGCTCGGTGACGGTGAATGTCTCCTCGCCGAAGAACACGCTGTAATTAAAGAAGAACGGACCCATGATCGGGATCGTCGCGGTCGACGCGTAGTCCTTGGAGATCACGAACTCCGCGGGATCGAGCCCGTGCTCGCGCATCGCCTGTTCGACCAGCGGCAGCTTGCGCATGAACTGGGCGGAGAAGCCGCCGACGGTGGATTGCAGGATGATCGACACGGCGCGTCCATTCGCTTGCTGTTGTCGGTCCGGTCTTCTTGGGTCGGTTCGCCTGACGCGCGGGTTCAAGGCCAGCGCGGTCTAAGTCAGCCAGGGGGGGACTGTGATGGTGGTCTCAAGGCTCTCCGCCAACTGTAGCCACAACCACCGCTGTCATCGCCCGGTTCAACCGGGCGATCCAGTATTCCAGAGGCCTGCGTTGGAGATCTCGCCGCCGCTACTGGCGCCGCGGCGTACTGGATGCCCCGGTCAAGCCGGGGCATGACAGCGAGTGTGGAGGTGCTGCGCACTTGGCATCGCGCAGAGAAGTTACGTCGGATCACTCAATCAGAGCATCGCCCAAACAAAAAAGCCGGCGTTGCCGCCGGCTTTTCCGTCTCTTTCGATCCGCCAATCTCTGGCGCCAGCGAAGCCCGCTTAATGCGCGGCTTCCAGCGCGGCCTGTTCCGCCCTTGCGATCGTGCCCTTGACCGCGGACTGCACCTTCTCGAAGGCGCGGACCTCGATCTGGCGGACGCGCTCGCGCGACACGCCGAACTCGGCGGCAAGGTCTTCCAGCGTCATCGGCTCATCGGCGAGGCGACGGGCCTCGAAGATGCGGCGTTCGCGCGGGTTGAGCACGCCCATGGCGCCGTTCAGCGCGTTACGGCGGTGATCATACTCCTCGTGCTCCGCCATCATGGCTTCCTGGTTGGGCGTATTGTCGACCAGCCAGTCCTGCCATTCGCCGGCTTCGCCGTCGTCGCGGATCGGCGCGTTGAGCGACGCGTCGCCACCGAGGCGGCGGTTCATGTCGATCACGTCCTGGTCCGTCACGCCCAGCCGCTTGGCAATGGTCGCAACCTGGTCGGGGCGGAGATCGCCCTCGTCCAGCGCGTTGATCTTGCTCTTCGCCTTGCGCAGGTTGAAGAACAGCTTCTTCTGGTTCGCGGTGGTGCCCATCTTCACGAGCGACCAGGAACGCAGGATGTACTCTTGAATCGACGCCTTGATCCACCACATCGCGTAGGTGGCGAGACGGAACCCCTTCTCGGGTTCGAAACGCTTCACCGCCTGCATCAGGCCGACATTGCCTTCCGAGACGACCTCGGAGATCGGCAGGCCGTAGCCGCGATAGCCCATGGCGATCTTGGCCACGAGGCGGAGATGGCTGGTGACGAGTTGGTGCGCCGCGTCGCGATCGTCATGCTCGCGCCAACGCTTGGCGAGCATGTATTCCTGCTGGGGTTCCAGCATCGGGAACTTGCGGATCTCGGCGAGGTAGCGAGAGAGGCCGGATTCTCCGTTGAGCACCGGCAAAGCAGCGGTACGGGCCATAGTTGAGCCCTCCAAGGTTCAGGCCCCCGATAGCGGCGGGCCAGGCAGACGACCGCTTTGTTAAAGCCGGCCGTAGCTGCGATGTTCCGCGTTGGTCATTTCCAACGCAGGCGCAATATACCCCATGGGGGGTCAAAAAGGGAAGGATTGCTGACGTCACGTCCCCGTGTGGCAGCTATAACTTTTTGTAATGTAACGCTTTTCCTAACGAGGCTGCGTCATAGCGCCGCTTTCAGCGTGCCCTCCAGGAGAAGCAAATCCTCCGGCAAAGGCGCCTCCCAGTGGAGTAATTCTCCGGACCTGGGGTGCTCCAATACCAGCAGATAAGCGTGCAGGGCCTGCCGCCCGAGCGCCGTCAAAGCGGCTCGCGACTCCGGGCCGAGCTGGTTGGCCTTGGTCTTGAAATGCGGGCCATAGACGGCATCGCCCATCAGGGGATGGCCGGTATGGGCGAGGTGGACGCGGATCTGGTGGGTGCGCCCGGTCTCGAGCTCGCAGGCGAGCAGCGCCGCGATTGGCTTGCCGTCGCGCCCGGCAAAACTCTCCAGGATCTCCCAATGCGTCACCGCCTCGCGGCCGCCCTGGCGCACCGCCATCTTCTCGCGCGCATACGGATGGCGGTCGATCGGCGCATCGACGGTGCCGCGATGCCGGTTCGGCACCCCCCAGGCGAAGGCCATGTAGCCGCGCCGCATCGCGCCGGTGCGGCCGTGGTCGGCGAACTGCGCCGACAGCGAGGCGTGGGCGAGGTCGTTCTTGGCGACCACCATCAGTCCCGTCGTGTCCTTGTCCAGCCGGTGCACGATGCCGGGCCGGCGCACCCCGCCGATGCCCGACAGCGTCGAGCCGCAATGGGCGATCAGCGCGTTCACCAGCGTGCCGGTCTCGTGGCCGGCCGCGGGGTGCACGACCAGGCCCTTGGGCTTGTTGATGACGATGATGTCGTCGTCCTCGAACACGATATCGAGGGCGATTTCCTCGCCCTTCGGCTCGGCGGGCGCGGCCTCCGGCACGTCGATTGTGATCGTATCGCCGTGACTGACGTGATAAGCGGGGTCGCGGATGGCGGAGGCCTTCAGGCTCACCGCGCCCGCCAGGATCAGGGCTTTCAGCCTCGATCGCGACAGGTCCGGCAGGCGCGCCGCCAGCACGCGGTCGAGCCGGGCCGAGCCCTCGTCGCCGGCGACGACAACCTCCAACCTTTGCGCAGAGCCTGAGTTTTCCATGACGACGTCTGAAACCGCTGTTCCCGAACCGACCCCCGAGCAGGCCGCGCTGTTCGCGCGGGTGCGGCGGATGATGCTGATCGCGGGGTTGACCACGGCGCTGGCGATCTGCGCCGTTCTGATCGCCGTGGGCTACCGCCTTTTCAAGTCGGAGGGAAGGGCGCCCGAGCCGGCCGGCGACGTCATCGCCACCCTGCCGAAGGGGGCCAGGATCGTCTCGACCGGGGTCGCCGGCGACCGCCTCGTGGTCACCCTCGATATCGGCGGGGTCACCGAGATCCGCACCTTCGACGCCCACACGTTGAGGCCGGCCGGAAAGCTGAAATTTGCCAATGAGCCGTAAAAGGCCCATTCGGGTCCTTGCGGCGGACAAATTTCGAGGTTATTGGCTAGCCCTCACGCTCCCTTCGTCTAGCGGTTAGGACGCGGCCCTCTCAAGGCTGAAACAGGGGTTCGATTCCCCTAGGGAGCGCCAAAAATTGCGCTGGCCATTGATATCGCTTGGCTTCTCCGGCAATTGGTCCCACCAACGAGAAATCCTTCTCCGCAAATCAAGCTACTAGGCTGTTGAACTGCGGTCGCGTAGTTTGCGCGAATGCGTCTTCTAGTTGTCGCGATCTCTGTCCTGGGCTTGGCGGCTTTCGCGTTTCTGGGCGTGCGCTTCTGGCAGTACTCCCGGCTTTGGCCCAAGCCGTCTGCTGAGGTTGTTCAACTCACGCCGGAAAAGAGCCTATTGCTGCAGCGTCTCAGAGCAGAGACCAAGTTTCAACCAAATGATTATCCCCCCTTGGGCTACACTGGCGCGGAAGCACGCGAAGATGAAGCGCGAGCAACGGCCGCGGTGAACCAGGTTATCGACGCGATCCTGGCTCAAGCCAGCGAGTCTCTCCGTGCCGAAGTGCTTATCGCCCTTATTGAAAAGGCGATGCGGGAAGTGGCGACACTTGCCACGGAGGATCGCGATCGGACTCAAGGCTATTTGCTGGAGATCTGGTACATCCTTGGCTTTAAAGGTCCGACTGGGCTCTTCGCTTACGGCTCTGCCTACCCTAAACCCGACGGCTTTGGCGAACCGCTTCCACCGGGCTGGATAGCACCAGACAAGCCACGTCCGATCGGCGATCAGGTGGGACATTCCCGACAAAAAGCATAACGATCCTGTAGAACGATCTGGTGTCCCACTTTTCCGTAAGCCATTGGTTCTATTGATTTGGCAAAGTCCCCTAGGGAGCGCCAAATCCCCCCGATAATTTGCGACGTTGTACGATGTACGATGCTGCTCCGGCCCGGGAGCGCCTTGTCGCGCAATAATTGATCCATCGCGCATCGTATCGGCGAGGTTTGCTGCTCTGCGCACGCCGATTGACCAATTCGCAGGCGGTCGGCCGGGCGACCTGAACCGCCGGATGGCACGGGCAAATCGACGTGCGCTCGCATCGTTTCAGTGATGCGCCGAAACACTCCTGACGGTCTCGCTCAGCATATCACCTGGCGCGGAACGGCTGAGGTCACCCAGGCTGATGATGCCGATCATCCGCTTGCTCTTGTTGATCACCGGCAACCTGCGGACCTGCAGCTTCTCCATATGATGCATCGCCTTTGCGAGGTCATCGTCCTCCCGGCAGCAATGGATGCCTTCAGTCATCACATCGCGCGCCGTCGCGCGGCCGAGATCGAAGCCGTGGCTCGCGAGCCCTTTGCAGACGATATCGCGGTCGGTCACCATCCCGACCAGTTTGTCGTCCTCGCCAACCGGAATGCAGCCGATGTCATGCGCCCGCATCAATTTGGCAAGCTCGGTGAGAGGCGTGTCGGGGCTGACCCAGTCGACACCCTTGTGCATCACGTCTTTGACCTTCATGGCGAGCCTCCGTTGGTGGGTTTGAAGTGCATTGATGCAACGCGGCAGCCCCCATTCTCTGAATTGTACAACCGATCGGGCACGAGATCGCAGCACAAGGCATCATTCCCCGGCCGTCCGACCGGACGAGCGCAGATGTTGTCGCCGTCACCCTCCCCAACACCTAACAGCGACGTCGCGACCCGAGTTCCCGCCCAGGATCGCAAAGGCAATGGGCAGTCTCCAAAATCCTCAGTCGTGCGCGCTAAAACGCCCGTGCGGCGCATTGGCCGTCAGGCGCGCAAACTGCGCGTTCCCCATATGAAGCAGCGTCTCGTGATCGCCGGCTTCCATGTAGATGTCCGGCTGCGCCTTGATACTGTCATCGACGATCGTATCCAGCCCGTAGCACTTGCCGACGGCAGGTACTGCACCGTGTGCACAGTCGCTGAACAGCCGATTGATCTCGGTTTCATCGGCCATGTGGACGTTGTCGCCGAGCTCTGTCCTCAGTTCCGACAGGTGGAGGTGGTGCGATGCGGGCAAGACGGCCAGCACGTATTCGCCGTCGCGCCGCAACACGATGCCCTTGGCTAGGCGATCGCCGGGGATGTGGCATACCTCGGCCGTGCGAGCGGACGTCATGCTGAGTTCGTGCGGGATCACCTCGTATTGGATGTTCTCAGCGGCTAGGTATTTCTGGAGCGTGGGAGCAATGGCCATGACATCACCTCCGATGCTGGATGCAAACGATCCACCGTAGGCGCTTCCCGGCAGGCTCTCGCCATACGATGGGCGGCTGCCTGACTATAGACCCAACTGGGTCTTCCATCCGCAATTATATGCGAGCTCGCAGTCTTATTCGGGATAGCGCGCCACTTTGCGCCGTTCCGCGATCCCGACGATGCGGGTTCGAGGACCCGCGTCCTCGCCTCGAGGCGCTCATCCCGGCCGTGAAATCGAGCGGCGGGCGTCGCTCATTTCCGCTATAATGAAACCATGACGATCGGGATTACCGGACCCGGACGCAAGGTACCAAGGCAAAGTGCCGTGGCCAGGCTCATCGTTGCGGCCATCGTCATTGGGACCTGCCTCATCCTGCTCGCGCTCGCGAGCGACCTCCTGGTCGGCTGGCTGTGGTTTTCCTCCATCGGCTATCTGCAGGTTTTTTGGACGACAGTCGGCGCCGAGGCCGTCGTCTTTCTTGCTGTCTGGACGACAACCGCCGTCATCCTTTGGTTGAACGGATGGCTCGCACTGCGCTTTGCCCGACGACGGCCGCCGCAGCCTGTCGCCGCGCCGGCGCAAAGCGCCGCGGGCAACGTGCAACCGGATCTGCTTGCGCTGGTGCGCGATCAACTGCCGTTGCCCCGGTTGATCGCAGGCGGTGCAGCTTTGCTCGCTCTTCTTGTTGCTCTTCTTGTTG
>NZ_JBFUES010000297.1:0-7595 GCF_056403875.1 Bradyrhizobium sp. P2_E8 | reverse complement strand
GGCCGGATGCAACCGCGCGCGCAGCTTCGGCGCCGTCGGCCGCAAGCGCCAGCGCCTCGCTGGCGCGCGCCAGCAGCGCCTGGCCCGCCTCGGTCAGGTCCATGCCGCGCGTGCCGCGGYGGAACAGCGGCGCGCCGATCTCGGCTTCCAGCTTGCGGATCTGGACCGAGAGCGGCGGCTGCGCCATGCGCAGCCGTTCGGCGGCCTTGCCGACGCTGCGCGCCTCGGCGACGGCGACGAAATAGCGGAGCCGGCGAAGATCCATTGGCATACCGAAAACGTATGGGTTGACGACCAAAATCGTATTGGACGGCGAGTTAACAAAACTGTCATTCTCGCTGTCAATGGCCGGCCAACGGGGGCCGGCTTCGGAGCGTGATGTGACGATGAACGGCGATCCCTGCCTGCTGTCCGCAACCGAGCTGCGCGGCCTCATCGCCGACAAGCGGATCTCGCCCGTCGAGATCACCCGGGCCGTGCTCGCGCGCGCCGAGGCGCTCCAGCCCCAGTTGAACTGCTTCATCACGATCTGCGGCGACGAGGCGATGGCGGCGGCGCGCGCCGCCGAGCGCAAGATGATGGCCGGCGAGCCGCTCGGCCTGCTGCATGGCATCCCCGTGACCGTCAAGGACATCGTCAACACCAAGGGGGTGAAGACCACCTTCGGCGCCGTTCCCTACAAGGACAACGTGCCGGCCGAGGACGCGGTGGCGGTCGCGCGGCTGCGCGCCGAGGGCGCGATCCTGATCGGCAAGACCACGACGCCGGAATTCGGCAGCAAGTGCCTGACCGACTCGCCGCTGTTCGGCCGCACCCGAAATGCCTGGGACGCCTGCCGGTCCTCGGGCGGCTCCAGCGGCGGCGCGGCGGTTGCCGTTGCCAGCGGCATCGCGCCGCTCGCGATCGCGACCGACGGCGGCGGCTCGACGCGGATTCCCGCCGCCTGCAACGGCGTGGTCGGGCTGAAGCAGAGCAACGGCGTCATCCCGCACAGCCAGGCGCTGGACGTGTTCGGCAACCAGACCTACGTCACGCCGACCACGCGCACCGTCGCCGACACCGCGCTGATGATGCAGGCGATGGCGGGCGAGGACCCCTGCGATCCCTGGTCGATCGGCGTTGGCGTGCCCGATTTCGTCGGCACCGCGGCCCCGCGCGGCGATCTGCGCGGGCAAAGGATCCTGTACTGCCTGACGCCGCCGGGCCGTCCCGTGTCCGCCGAGGTCGCCGCCAGCTTCAGGGCGAGCCTCGACCGGCTGGCCGGGCTCGGCGCCGAGCTCGAGGAATTCTCCGGCGAAGGTTTCGACATCGAGCCGATCTGGCGCGCCATCAACCACACCGTCTGGCGCACGCGCTTTGCAAAGCTTGCGGCCGAGCACAAGGACGAGCTGAGCGAGGCCTTCCTCAAGCAGCTCGCGCTCGCCACCGAGGTCAGCGGTGTCGACTACCAGGAGGCGATGTTCGCGCGCACCGCGCTGTTCCGCCGCGTGCAATCGCTGCTTGCGCGCGGGCACTTCCTGGCGATGCCGACCCTCACGCGCACCGCGCTGCCGATCACGCAGGATCTGTTCGGCACCATCGAGATCGACGGCGTGCATTTCGACAGCGTCCGGCCGCACTGGTTCCCCTGGACCATGCTGTTCAACATGACCGGGCATCCCGCCGTCAGCCTTCCCTCGGGCTTCGGCCGCGACGGCCTGCCGATCGGGCTTCAGCTCGTCGGCCGCTTCCGGCGCGATGCGGAATTGCTGCGCGTGAGCGCGCTGTTCGAGGCCTCCGCCGACCTCCTGTCCCGCTGGCCGGAATGACGACATGCGCATGCAGCTAGGCACTTGCGCGCAAAGGACTTGCGTCCGCCGTCCGGACATGTTGATCGTGCCGCGGATGAGCTTTGAACCCGAGCGCGCATGAGCGTATTTGTCCTCCGACGTGTCTTGACCTTGCTGGCGACGCTGGTCGGCGCATCCCTGATCATTTTCCTGGTGCTGGATGCGCTTCCCGGCAATGCCGCGCAGATGCTGATGGGGGCCGACGCGTCGCCGGACGCGGTCCGTGCGCTCACCGTCAAGCTCGGGCTCGACCAGCCGCTGGCGGTTCGCTACCTGCAATGGATCAAGGGCCTGCTCGTCGGCGATCTCGGCAACAGCTATGTCTACGGCACGCCGGTCGGCAGCCTGATCGCGGAGCGGCTGGTGCTGACCATTCCGCTCGCGATCATGGCCATGTCGATCACGGTGACGCTGGCGCTCTCGGCCGGCATCTACACCGCCGCCAACCACAACAAGCTCGGCGATGTCGGCGTGATGTCGCTGACGCAGGTCGGCATCGCGCTGCCGAATTTCTGGTTCGCGATCCTGCTGGTGCTGTTGTTCTCGGTGCGGCTGCAATGGCTCTCGGCGGGCGGCTTCGCCGGCTGGGAGGATGGCATCTGGCTGGGGGTCAAGTCGCTGCTGCTGCCGGCAATCTCGCTCGCGGTGGTGCAGGCCGCGATCCTCGCCCGCGTCACGCGCTCGGCCGTGCTCGAAGTGCTGCGCGAGGATTTCGTCCGCACCGCGCGCGCAAAGGGGCTCGGCAAGCGCGAGGTGCTGTGGCGCCACGTGCTGCGCAACGCCATGATCCCCGTGATGACGGTGATGGGCCTGCAATTCGCCAATCTGCTCGCCGGCACCATCGTGATCGAGAACGTGTTCTACCTGCCGGGCCTCGGCCGCCTGATCTTCCAGTCGATCGCCAATCGCGACCTGATCGTGGTGCGCAATTGCGTGATGCTGCTCGCGACCATGGTCGTCATTGTCAATTTCGTGGTCGACGTGCTCTATGCCTTCATCGATCCCCGCATCAAGGTGCACGACCTGTGAGCGCGCCCCTGACCACCTCGATGGATGCGCCGGTCGCCACGCGCCCGCTGCCCGCGCGCACGTTCTGGCGCCGCGCGCTGCGCCATCGCAGCTTCGTCCTCGGCGGCGCGCTGAGCCTGCTGGTGCTCGTCTCGGCGCTGCTGTCGCTGGTCTGGACGCCCTGGTCGCCCTACGAGATCGACATCGCCGCGAAGCTCCGGCCGCCATCGGCGGCGCACTGGCTCGGCACCGATTCCTTTGGCCGTGACATCGTCTCGCTGCTGCTCGCCGGCGCCCGCTCCACCATCATGGTCGGCATCATTGCGGTCAGCATCGGTCTCACCTTCGGCGTTTGCCTCGGCCTGATCGCCTCGGCGCGGCGCGGCTGGACCGAAGAGATCATCATGCGCTTCTCCGACTTCACCTTCGCCTTTCCGGCCGTGCTCTCCGCGATCATGCTCGCCGCGGTCGTGGGGCCGGGCATGGTGACCTCGATCATCGCGATCGGCATTTTCCAGATCCCGACGCTGACCCGGCTGACGCGCGGCTCGGCCAACGCGATCTGGGCGCGCGAATTCGTGCTGGCCGCGCGCGCCTCGGGCAAGGGCAGGTTTCGCATCACCATCGAGCATGTGCTGCCCAACATCCTGTCGATCCTGATCGTGCAGGCGACGATCCAGTTCGCGCTCGCCATTCTCGCGGAGGCCGCGCTGTCCTATCTCGGCCTCGGCACGCAGCCGCCGCAGCCGTCCTGGGGCCGCATGCTGAACGATGCGCAGACCTTGCTGTTCCAGTCGCCGATGCTCGCCGTCTATCCCGGTGCCGCGATCGCGGTCGCCGTGCTCGGCCTCAATTTGCTCGGCGACGGCTTGCGCGATCTGCTCGATCCACGACTGGCGCGGGAGCGATGACGATGGCTGAGCGCTCCACCATGCCGCTGATMGAGGTTGCCAATCTCGGCGTCCGCCTCAACACCAGCCGCGGCCCGGCGCAGGCCGTGCGCGGCGTCAGCTTCTCGCTGAAGCGCGGCGAGACGCTCGGGCTCGTCGGCGAATCCGGCTGCGGCAAGTCGGTCACCGCGATGTCCCTGATGGGCCTGTTGCCGGACAGTGCCGTGGTCACCGGCAGCATCAAGCTCGATGGCGGCGAGCTCGCCGGGCTTGCGGATGCGGACTACTGCCGCCTGCGTGGCAACCGCATCAGCATGATCTTCCAGGAGCCGATGACCGCGCTCAATCCGATGCACACGATCGGCCACCAGGTCGCCGAGCCGCTGCGGCGTCACAAGAACTTCTCGGCGTCGCAGGCGCGGAAAGAGACGATTGCCTTGCTTGATCGCGTCGGGCTGCCCGATCCGGCGCGTCGCGTCGATGCCTATCCGCACCAGTTCTCCGGCGGCCAGCGCCAGCGCGTCACCATCGCCATGGCGCTCGCCTGCGAGCCCGACCTGTTGATCGCGGACGAGCCGACCACCGCGCTCGACGTCACCATCCAGGGCCAGATCCTCGACCTCATCGCCGATCTCGTCGAGGAGCGCGGCATGTCGATGATCCTGATCTCGCACGACCTCGGCGTCATCGCCGAGAACGTCCAGCGCATGATGGTGATGTATGGCGGCGCCGTGGTCGAGAGCGGCCCGACCGACGAGGTGTTCCGACGCATGGGTCATCCCTACACCCAGGGCCTGTTCCGCGCCCGGCCGAAGCTCGGCGCGCGCAAGGGGACGCGGCTGAAGACGATCTCGGGCACTGTGCCGGAGCTGGCGGATCTTCCGGCCGGCTGCACCTTCTCCGAACGTTGTCCGCTCGTGATCGATCGGTGCCGCGCGGCGCTGCCGCCGATGGTCGAAGTCGGTCCCGGTCACGTCGTGCGCTGCGTGCGCACCGATGTCTCGATGGCCGAGAATGTCGGAGCGCTGTCCGCATGAGCACAGCGCCTCTTCTCGACGTCAGGGATCTCGAGCAGCGCTACACGCTGCCGCGCGAGAGCCTGTTCCGTCCGCCCGGGCAGGTGCGCGCGCTCAACGGCGTCAGCGCGCAGGTCCAGGCCGGCAAGAGCCTCGGCATCGTCGGCGAGTCCGGCTCTGGCAAGTCCACTTTTGCGCGCGTCGTGATGGCGCTGGAGCGGCCGACATCGGGGCAGGTCGCGCTGCTCGGCCGCGATCTCAACCGCCTCCCGGCCGACGAGCTGCGCCGCGCGCGCCGCGACTTCCAGATGGTGTTCCAGGACCCCTACGGTTCGCTCGATCCGCGCCAGACCATCGCCCGTATCGTCGCCGAACCCTTGACCGTGCTGGACGGCGCTGATCGCACCACGTTCCGGGAACGCGTCGCCGCGGTGCTGCGCCAGGTCGGCCTGCGCGATGCCGACATGGACAAATATCCGCACGAATTCTCCGGCGGCCAGCGCCAGCGCATCGCGATCGCCCGCGCGCTGATCACCCAGCCGAAGCTGATCGTCGCCGACGAGCCGGTCTCGGCGCTCGACGTCTCCGTGCAGGCCCAGGTCCTCAACCTGATGCAGGATCTCCAGGACCAGTTCGGGCTGAGCTATGTCCTGATCAGCCATGACCTCGCCGTCGTCGACTATCTCTGCGACGAGGTCGCGGTGATGTATCTCGGCCGGATCGTCGAGCAGGGGCGGCCGGAGGATCTGTTCGAGCGCTGCGCCCATCCCTATACGCGGGCGCTGCTGGATGCCGTGCCGCGGGCGCGCGCCGGCGGCGGCCGGCGCCGGCGCGGGGCCCAGGCAATCGCCTCGCAATCGGCGGCCGCCACGGGGTGTCCCTATGTCGCGCGATGTGCGCTCGCCGACCAGCATTGCCGCGAGGCCCTGCCTGAGCTACGCAAGTTGGGCGGGGCGCATCTCGCCGCATGCCACAAGGCGGAAGCCGTGATGGCGTTGCCGCCGCCTGCCGCGGAGGGTTAGTCTCGGGCGCAGGATTGGCGTAGACTGGGAATTGAGAAGGCAGGGGAGTTACGCATGTTCAGGAAACTATCCATCGTCGCACTCACTGCCGCGCTTGTCGCGGCGCCGCTGCCGGTGCTGGCCCAAAGCAAGAAAGACAGCGTCGTCATGGCGATGGCGCTGGAGCCGCCGGGGCTCGATCCCACCAACGCGGCCGCTGCCGCGATCGCCGAGGTCGCGCTCTACAACATCTATGAGACGCTGACCAAGATCAACGAGGACGGCTCCACCTCGCCCCTGCTGGCGGAAAGCTGGACTGCTTCGCCCGACCTGAAGACCTACACCTTCAAGCTGCGCAAGGGCGTCAAATTCCACAATGGCGAGCCGTTCGACTCCGCCGCGGTGAAATTCTCGTTCGAGCGTAACGGGGTGCCCACCAGCACCAACAAGGACAAGAGCCTGTTCCAGAGCTTCGAATCCGTTGCCGCGCCCGACGCCGACACGGTCGTGATCACCCTGAAAAACTCCGAGCCGAACCTGCCGTTCCTGATGGGACAGGCGAGCGCTTCGATCGTCGAGCCGAAGAGCGCTGCCACCAATGTCACGCAGCCGGTCGGCACCGGGCCCTATCAGCTCGGCGCCTGGGCCAAGGGCTCCTCGATGACCCTGACCAAATGGGCCGATTACCGCAACGCCGCCGCGATCAAGCTCTCGAAGGTGACGATCCGCTTCATCTCCGATCCGTCCGCGCAGACCGCGGCGCTGCTCTCGGGCGACGTCGACGCGTTTCCGCGCGTCGCGGCCCAGCGCACCATCGCGCAGTTCAAGGCCGATCCGCGTTTCAACGTCCAGGTCGGCGGCTCCCGCGCCAAGACCATCGTCGCGATCAACCACCGCAAGAAGCCGCTCGATGACGTCCGCGTGCGCCGCGCCATCCTCGCCGCGATCGATCGCAAGGCCATGATCGACGGTGCCGTCGACGGCTTCGGCACGCCGATCGGCAGTTTTTACGTGCCGGGCGCGCTCGGTTTCGTCGATACCACCGGCATCAACCCCTACGATCCCGAGAAGGCCAAGAAGCTCCTCGCCGAAGCCGGCGTCACCACGCCGCTCGAGCTCTCGCTCAAGCTGCCGCCGCCGTCCTATGCGCGGCAGGGCGGCGAAATCGCGGCGGCCCAGCTCGCCAAGGTCGGCATCATCGCCAAGATCGAGAACGTCGAATGGGCGCAATGGCTGTCGCAGGTGTTCGCCGGCAATGGTCCGCACAATTTCGACCTCACCATCGTCAGCCATGTCGAGCCGTTCGATCTCGTCAAGATCACCGAGCAGGACTATTACCTCGGCTACAACAACGAGGCGTTCAACGCTCTCTACAAGCAGATCGTCTCCACGCCGGATGAAGCCGCCCGCGCCAAGCTGCTCGGCGACGCCCAGCGCATGCTGGCGACCGACGCCGTTTCCGCCTACCTGTTCCAGCCGCAGCTCATCACCATCACCAACAAGAAGCTGAAGGGCGTCTGGAAGGAAGTCCCGCAGTTTGAGAACGATTTCTCGACCTGGTATTGGGAGTAGGAGGGGCAGGGGCGCCCACATCGTTCAGGGCGCGCGGCTCGTTGCTGTGCCCTCTCCCCTTGGGGGAGAGGGCGGCGACGCGGGTAGACACGGACTCGCAAGGGTGAGGGGTCTGTCTCAGCGCACGAATCTCGCGAGATGAATTCGCGGAGAGCGCGATTTTAAGCCGGCCATCCAGTGGCGGTCTCTGGAGCCCTCGCCGCAGCCACGGGCGCCCATCCAGACTTCGCGCTCGTTAAGGAACTGGTTACCCGTCAATGTCACCATTCGCATATAGCT
>NZ_JBFUES010000296.1:0-7600 GCF_056403875.1 Bradyrhizobium sp. P2_E8 | reverse complement strand
CTCAAGGGTCTGCCAGTGAAGGTGATCGTGCCGCAGGAGGGAGCGCCCTATGCCCAGATGGATCTCGCGATCCTGAAGAACGCCCCGCATGCCAATGCGGCACGCCTCTTCATGCAGCATTTCCTCAACCTCGACTCCCAGGCGCTTTACGCCAACGCCTGGATGCTTCCGGTCGTGAAGGGCGCGGCCGAGCGCGCCGATCCTGACGCGCAGCCTTATGCCAACGCCAGGCTGATGGGCATGGCGAAATTGTCCGAACGGCCGGACATGATGTCGCTGGCCAAGAAACTTTACCCCTGAGGCGCTGGCAGATGGCTCTTTCGGCCGACGACCGCATAGCCGATATCGTAACAGCGCGGTCGCGGCTACCTCACGTGCGGCGATTCCTCAACGGCGCGCCGGCCAGCCGCATCGTCGGGCTGACGCTGCTTGCGCTCGTTCTCGCCTTTCTGTCGGTCTACCCGCTGTCGATGCTGCTCTATGGGAGCCTGCATTCGACGCCGCCGGGCGTTGCCGGCGTCTTCACGCTCGACGGCTACCGCGACATCGCTTCGCAGCAAAATCTGCTCACGCTGCTCAATACCGTCGGCATCGCGCTGGCCAAGACGATCCCGTCGCTGATCCTGGCCGTCCTGCTCGCCTGGATTCTGGCGAGGACTGACACGCCGTTTCGCGGAACGCTGGAGGTACTGGTCACGCTGCCGTTCTTCATTCCGCCGATCCTCACCGCGATGGCCTGGGGCATGCTGGGCAATCCGCAGGTCGGACTGTTGAACCAGCTCTACCAGTGGATCACCGGATCGACCGCGTCGCCGATCAACGTCTATTCCTATGGCGGCGTCGTCTGGCACATGATGCAGTATTCGGTGCCGTTTCTCTTCCTGCTGATCGTCGACGCCTTTCGGGCGATGGACCCGAGCCTTGAGGAAGCCGCGCGGATGTGCGGCGCGACCCGCTTGCGGACCTTCTACACCGTCACGCTTCAACTGATGCTGCCGGCGCTGACGGGGGCCGCGATCCTCAGCTTCATCAGGGGAATCGAGAATTTCGAGTCACCGCTGTTCTTCGGCTCGCCTGCCGGCATCCACGTCATCACGACTGATATCTACGACTCCATCAACCAGCGCTCGCCACCGCAATATCAATATGCCACCGCGATAAGCTTCGTGATCATGGCGCTGATGTTCCTGATCATCTTKATGCAGTGGCGCATCCTGCGCGGCCGCAGTTTCCAGACCGTGACGGGGAAGGGCTATTCGCCCGCGGTCATGAAGCTCGGCAGATGGCGCTGGGCGACGTTCGCCTTTTGCGCGCTGTTCTTCGCCGTCACGGTGGTGCTGCCGGTGAGCCAGCTTCTGATCGGATCCTTCTTCAAGTTCTTCGGCTTCTACGAATGGGAGATGCTGACGCTCGAGCATTATCAGGCGGTAGCGGGCAGCAGTGAGTTCTGGCGGGCCTTTGGCAATACCATGCTGTTGGGTTTTGTCGGCGCTACGCTGACCATGCTGCTCGGCGGTATCGTCGCCTATGTCTCGGTCAGGACCAAATGGCGCGGACGTCGTCTGATCGACGCAATGGCGTGGTTGCCCTGGATGATGCCGGGCATTGTGCTGGGCGTGGGCTTCCTGTGGGGATTCGCGCTGCTGCCCCATGCCATTCCGATCTATGGGACCATCTGGGCACTGCTGCTCGCCTACATCTCGCTCGGAACGCCGCTCTCGGTGCGCGTCATGTCCAGCGCCTACGGTCAGTTGTCCTACGACCTCGAGGAATGCTCGCGCGTGCACGGGGCGGGCTGGCTGCAGACGATGTGGCGCATCATGATCGCGCTGGTCTGGCCCTCCTTTGCGGTGGGCTGGGTCCTGATCTTCTTCGGAATCATGCGCGAGTTGAGCGCCTCGGTGTTGCTCTATTCCGTTGGCTCGGAAGTTCTGTCGGTCGTGCTCCTGAAACTCTGGGCCAACGGCAGCGCGGAACAGGTGAGCGTGATCGGTCTCATCATGATGGCCATGGTGATCGTTTTCAGATGGGTGCAGCTCCGCGTCATCAAGCGATGGATTGGCGCCTTGTGACTGGATTGGGTGTCTGATGTCAAATGTCGTCCTGGAGAAAGTCAGCCGGAAGTTCGGCGAGTTCGCGGCCGTGAACGAGATTGATCTTCGCGTCGCTGAAGGCGAGTTCGTGACGCTGCTCGGGCCGTCCGGCTGCGGCAAGACAACCACTTTGCGGATGGTCGCAGGCCTTGAACAGAATACCAGTGGCCGGATCAGCCTCGGGAACGAGGTGGTCAGCGACGCGGCTTCGGGCGTGTTCGTTCCATCGGAGCGGCGGCGCCTCGGTATGGTTTTCCAGTCCTACGCGATCTGGCCGCATATGACGGTTTTCGAGAACGTTGCATATCCATTGCGGGTGCGCCGTCGTCCCTTGGCCGAAATCCGGGATCTGGTTTCAAAGTCGTTGCGTCTCGTCGAAATGGAAGGCTTCTCCGAGCGCCCTGCGCCGGCTCTGTCGGGCGGTCAGCAACAACGCGTAGCCATTGCGCGGGCGCTTGTGTTCGAGCCGAAGGTGCTTCTTCTCGACGAGCCGCTGAGTAATCTCGACGCCAAGTTGCGGTTGCAGATGGGCGACGAGTTCCGCGCGATCCAGCGACGGCTCGGCATGACGACCCTGTATGTCACGCATGACCAGTCGGAGGCGATGGCGCTGTCCGACCGCGTGGTCGTGATGGATCGGGGACGAATCCAGCAGGTTGGTGCCCCCGAGGACATTTACCGCTACCCGGCCAATCGCACGGTCGCGGGATTCTTCGGCAACCCGAATCTCCTTGACGCCAGTGTGGAGGCATGCGCGCGCCTGGAGGGAGGTCGGGTTCAGCTTGATGTCGTCGGGCACGGTTGGCAGGGCCGATGCGAGGCTGCAACCGAAGTGCAGCCGGGACAAACCGTCACGGTGATGGTGCGGCCGGAAGACATCAGGATTGCGCCCGCCGGCACCGACAAGGATGGGCTGCGATGGTCGGGCCGGATCGCCCACACGATCTTCCGTGGCCCGACAAGGTCGATCGTGGTGGAGATCGAGGACGGTCGCCTCAATGTTGATGCTCCCGCCTTTGGCGGCTATTCGGTCGGCGACAATGTGACGGTGGTCGTTCCTCGGCACGCGGCTTGGGCCGTCGGGTAATCATGTTCAAGACGGACGCGATTGTAACCAATCTCGCAAACCACCTATCGTGCGAAATCCGTCCGCCGCGTAGCAGCGGACGGAGGGAAGGAAAGCCTGCATCATCTCGGCGAGTGCATGCCCTGGACCGAGATCCAGCACCCTGCTGACGCCGAGCTCCGCAAGCGCTTCCAGCGTCGCCGACCAGTCGATCGGGCGCGCCACCTGGCAGGCGAGCTTTGCTGTTGCATTGCTGGCAGAGAAGATGCGCTCGCCGTCGCCTCCGGCGAGCAAGACTCGCTGATTTGCGATGGCGGAGCGTGTGCTGGCGTCGAGCATCAGTTGGAAGGGGCGGCAGGCCTGTTCGAGCTGCCGCGTGTGCGACGCGATTCTCACGGCGAGAAGACCTGTGCGCATGGCGCCTTGTCGGGTCGCTTCCTGGCAGAGGTCGATCACGTCCTGCTCGGCGCCTCCGACGACAACGAGACGATCGGGGTTCCTTATCGCGATCTCGCAGCGATGCTTTCCGAGCAGGCGTTCGAGCGCGGCCGGGTCGAGCCCGCGGACATAGCCGAGACGGCCGTCGGGTCCGGCGACGCTGTCCATCAGGCGCGCGCGAACAGCCGTTAGTCGCAAGGCTTCATCGGCGGTCCATATCCCTGCAATGCTCCAGGCGGTCATCTCGCCGACGCTGTAGCCGGTGACGGCCGTAGCTTCGGTCAGGAGATCGGCAATGCAGGCATGGATCGCGAGCGTCGATGTGACGGTCAGGATCTGGCTGACATGGTTGGCGGACAGCTCGTCTGCGCTGTGCGTCCGGACGAACTCCCGTGGATCCTCGCCGAGACACGCGGCCGCCGCGGTGAAAACGGGCTCTGCGGCAGGCTGATCGGCGGCCAGATCGAAGATCTTGTCCGAGAGGGTGCCTTGTCCACCGCAGAGCAGGGCGAGCATCAGGGGTCCAGCCGATCGACGAAGAGGGCCATGGCCAGCAGATCCGCCGAGCCGCCGGGACTGAGATTGCGTGCTACGAACGCGTGATGAATGTCGATGGCTCGCTCGCGCCAGCCGCGACGTCCGACGCCACCGTCGCCAAGGAATGCAGATGCGCTGGCCTGCGCGAAGTGCAATCCCTCCTCCCCGCCGCGATGCAGGAGGTTGGTGTCGGTGACATCGGCGATGAGCGTCATGCAGGTCTGAACGCGGACCGCTTCTTCATCGCAAGGCGCGAGCTTTCGTGCAGCCTGCAGGGCGGGCAGGGCGATCTCGTACACCGATGGGAACCCGCACGCCGCTTCCGCCCTGGCGCCTCCGGCACCGTAACGCCGCGAGGCCATGGCGCCGTGGCTGCGCAAGGATATGGGACCCGAAAGGATGTCTTCGCCCCAGCGCTGCGACACCAGATCGCCGAGCGATTTGCGAATGCCGAGCGCACCGCGATATCCGGCCGCGGCGCAGAGCAGACCCAGTCCGAAGATCGCGCCGCGATGCGTGTTGACGCCTCCGGTTTCCGCGAGCATGGCGCGCTCTGCGGCGACCCCGATCGCGCGCAGGCGGCTCATGCCGGCGCCTTCGGCTCCGGCAAGCGCCAGATCGCGGAGGAATGGCCTCAAGGTGTCGGCGCTGCGGCACAAGAGCTCGGCGTCCATGTCGCTGTGCGCGCCATTGTCGACATGGCTGACGAGCCCCGGCTTCGGATGGGTTTCAACTTCGAGCTTCAGGCAAAGCGACGCCAGATCACCGAGCTGCTCCGCATCGAGCGCGTTGGCAGGTGTCGATTGCCATCTCAGCGCGACGTTCACGACGGATTCCCCGACAGAAATGCGGCGCGCGTCGTGCTGATGACGCCGGCGGGGCCTTTCACGAGGACTTCATCCTCGTCAGCTCCGATCAGCTCGCGCCATTGGACCCCTCCCGTGCGACCAACGATCTCGCCGTCCAGCCGCATCGGAGCCTGCTTCGCGATCCGGCCGATGTCCGACGGCAGAGTGCCGGCGTGCCTTGCCGGCGACAGCGGCCAGAGCAGATCGAGGTCCGAACTGTCGGAAAGATAGGGCAGGCCGGTGAGGTGCTGCCAGGCCAGGCTGCCGAAGGTGAGGGTCTCCGGCAGAAGCTGGAGCAGCAGGCCGATCGTCTCCTGCCAGTGTGCAGGCGCCGCGGCGGCCGCATCGGCCAAGGTTGGCGGCGCAGCGGATGCGATGATGTCGCCGGGCCCGAGCGCGAGCGCGATGCGCCGTTTGCCGTGGCTGGGCGGCAGCGGCAGGCCGAGCGGAATCATGCCGGCGGCATCGCTGCACGATGGCCGGCGAACGATGAGGGGATGGCCAGCGCGCGCCCAGCCGTCGATGATCGGTTCGCGGGCGAGTTCGGGATGGCGGCTCATCACGGCAGCCCATCCGGCTACAGATGCCTTCACCATCGTGTGACGTGCGAGCGCTTCAGCCATGTTGCGCTTCCTGCTGCGATACCGCGGCGAGCGCGACGACCCGATCGGCGATCTCGGCCGACTTCCGGCGTCCGCCACGCTCTGCGCCTAGCCGGCCACGATCATCCTGTCCTGCAGGCCGCTCCAGCACGGCCGCAAGCTGCGGCGCCAGGGGCGAGGTTTCATCCCAGACGACGTGAATGCCGCCGGTCTGCACCATATTGTCGAGCCCGGGCGCGAACACGGGCGTCGCTTCCGCCTTGGCCTTCAGCACGTCGATCGAAAGCTTGGTGACCCGCGCCATCGACGGCAGATCCATCACGGCGGGATGCGCGCCGGGGAGTGCCACCAGCGTACCGGTTGCAAGAGCAGTGGCGATGAACGCACCGGCCGCGCTGCCGCCATAGAGCAGGCCGACGGTGCGATGTCCCTCGGCTTCCGCCATTAGCAGGGCCTTGGCAAGATGCGACAGATACTCGCTGAGGCCCAGCAGCTCGTCGCGCTTGCTCATGCGCTGGCTGGCAGAATCCACCAGGACCAGGATCGGCGCACGGTCGCCTGACTTGACGATATCGATCACGCGCCCCGCGAGCACAATGGCTTCGTTCGCGCCGAGGGGCCGTCCTCGCGTGATGCCGAGTAGGTGGATCAGTCCTCCGTCAGGCAGGATCGCCCTTCCAGCAACTATTGAGCCGATGGCCTCGATGTCGTGGCCGTTCGGGAACAGGCCGGCCAGGATATCATCGAGCGTCATCGGCGTTCTCCCTTCTCTTTGCCGCGCGCAGAAACGCGTCGGTCGGAAGCGCGGGGATCTCGGTCGGCGCGTCGATACCAAGCGTCTGCCAGATATCGACGGCGTCCTCGGCTTCGCCGAAACGCTGCAGCCGACGCTCCAGGCGATTCTGCTCGGCTTCGAGAACGTTGGTGTCGCAGCCACGCTTGATCTTGAGCGCGTCGATCGCCGCCTGGCGAAACGCCAGCGCCTCGTCGTCGACGAACGTGTCGGCGCCGCCGATGAGATAGCGGTGCTTGCCGCCCATGGTGCGCCACACCAGCGCGCGGTCGCGCGAGTCGAACTCCTCGATGCCTCTGTTGGTCTCGATCACTTCGGGGCCGCTGACGCTGATCCGGCCCTGCTCGGACACGATCAGGCGCGAGCAGGTGCCGGCGATCAGGCTGCCGCCGCCATAGCATCCGGCGCGGCCGCCAATCAGTCCGACGACGCTGAGCCCCGTACGCCGCACCTCGATCACCGCGCGCATGATTTCTGCGATCGCGAGCTCGCCGGCATTGGCTTCCTGAAGCCGCACGCCGCCGGTGTCGAACAGGATCAGCACGTCCTGACGAAGGGCGCGCGCGGCGCGCAATAGCCCCGTGAGCTTGGCGCCGTGGACTTCGCCGAAGGCGCCGCCCATGAAGCGTCCTTCCTGCGCGGCAACGAGCACCGGCGATCCCTGCAGGCGGCCACGGCCGACGACGATGCCGTCGTCGAACTGCTCCGGCAGGTCGAAGATCGAAAGATGCGGGCTGATCTCGCGCAGCTCGGGTCCGATGTATTCGCAAAAGCTGCCGGCATCGACCAGCGCGTCGATGCGCTGCCGGGCGCTCGCCTCGTACCAGCTCAGCGAAACATTGTTGGCTGCGACCTGTGTCATCGTCCCGGCTCCTCGATCTTGCGGACGCCTTGCGCAAGGCGCAGCGCGACCGTGTCCGGCCGGGCTCCGCCGTCATTTATGGAGATGCGCAGGCCGCCGGCAGGGCGGCGGGCGACGAAATCGCGGACCACGGCGTCCCACACTGCGCCGAAGCCGTGGGCTGCGGTTGCGATCTCGATCGTGCATGTGTCGGCTGGCGAGGTGCGTTCCAGCAGGACCTCGAGATTGCCGGAGGCGACGACGCCGACGATCGCCTGCGCGCGGGAGCCGCCGGCGGATCTGGCTGCGGTCAGTCTGAAGTTGAGCTTTTCCATGCAAAATTCCTCACCAGTTGCGGAAGCGGCTGGGCGGACGGTAGAGG
>NZ_JBFUES010000295.1:0-7601 GCF_056403875.1 Bradyrhizobium sp. P2_E8 | reverse complement strand
CACGATCAAGGCACGGTTTTCGTCGGTCGGATAGTTACGGTAGGTCCATTTGAAGCCGCCGACGCCCGCCTTGTAGGTGATCTTCGGATTCGACGACGCGGCATTGAGGAGAAGCACACCGGCATCCTCCACGACCGGCTGCATCGCGAGCGTCACCGAGCTCGATACGTCGCCGATGATGAAATCGACCTGGTCCTGGTCGATGAGGCGGCGGGTTGCGGAGACACCCTCGACCGGCGTGCCCTGGCTGTCACCGGCCAGGACGTTGATCTTGCGCCCGCCGATGCCGCCGGCGCCGTTGATCTCCTTGGCCGCCATCTGGGCGCCACGCAGCGAGAACGCGCCATAGCGGGCATTCGGCCCGCTCATCGGCGCGACGAGGCCGAGCTTGACGGTACCGTCCTCGGTTCGGGCGAAGGCACTGGAGGAGACGGCCTGAAGGCCGATCAGTGCGGTTCCCATGCAAAATCCGCGTCGGCTCAATTCGATCGTCATGTGCCCGCTCCGTTGCTGCTACAAAATGATGCGCCGCGATCTCCGCCACTTCCGTGGTCTTGCTCTTAAAAAATAGATTTACGTTCGATGACAGGGGAAGCATGACTGCGGTCTGCCGCCATAGCGAATTCTTATGGCGCCCCTGCGCTTCTGTCGATTTGTCGCTCGATGCAGCTAGCGCTGCGCGCGCGAGAGCCGCTGCCAACAAATCCCGGCTTGAATCGCGTTCGCCCTGCGCTCAGTTCCAAACGGCCTCTTGCGGCTCCGCGCAGACCGGCGCGGACGCCGCATCTGCTACCCCGCGCCTCAACCGAAACTGTCGAAAAGTGCAGGCGGACGACCAGTCGATCGCACCGACGCGGCGCCATCTACATCGGAAGGCCTGATCACGTTAGCTGTGAGGAGATTTTTCTTGATCTCCCGGTGCACACGTAGTGCACATGCCGCCCTCTAACTATCTGAAAAATCTGAACTCTCGCTCAAATCCATCATGGGCCAATTTGAGCAAGTAATGGCTAGCTAGTTCCAGCAACTGAGGTCTAGGTCCATACAATCTGCTCAAAAACCCATTGGAGGAGCCCGCCCGCATGGAGAGTTGCACAGAGTGCGACGCGTGATCGTTGGAACATTGTGGCGCGGCGCGTAATACACATGTGCTACCGGTAGGACGACGTACTGACCGTGGCCACGCGGCCTTTCGCGCATCTGCGGGAGGACGGCCAACGAGAATGCAGACGAAGTCGGCAAGGGCAATCGGGCCGTCCTGGCGAGGACCGACTCGGCTCCGAGCTACGTTTTGTCAGAATCGACGGCAGTATGTCCTCGCGCATTTAGGCGCGGGTCGTGGCGCGCGACGCTCGCACGTCGGCGATCGAAGCCGCACCTGAAATCGCCGCGACAAAACGATGGGACCGGAGTTGCCTCCCGCCCCATCATTGCAACGAGCAGATTTACTTGCCGATACAGGTGGCGACGGTCGCGGGCGTGCAGACATCAAGACCGGTGTAAGTAGGATCTGCGGGCGCGGGCTTGCCCGATTTCATCGCTTCCAGCGCCAACATCGTCTTATAGCCCATTTCGAACGGCCGCTGGCCGACCTGGCCGAGTGACAGGCCTTCCTTCATCTGATCGATCTGCACCGGCAGTGTGTCTGCCACCACAAGGGCAAGTGCTTTCGAGGCGATCTTATCCTTATACGGTGCCACCGCGGCGCGGTTTGCGTCGGGAATGAACTGCGGGAAACCACCGGTCGGAATGAAGGCATCGAGGTTAGGGTTCTTCGCCATGGTGTCAGTGAACTGCTGGACGGATACCGGGAAGTCGTCATTGGTATAAAGCGGACAACCCTGAATCTCGGTCCAGCCGTTCTGGCCCGTCAAGCGGTCACCGGGGGAGGCCGCCGATTTCTTGCCCGACAATGTGTCGCGAATTCCCTGCATCCGCTCATTGTGGTTAGCCGCAGCCGCGCCGCCAGACTGGATGCACACCGTGCCGCCCTTCGGCTTGATCTGCATGGCGAGTTTGGCGAGGTTCGTGCCGATCTCGTAATTGTGGGTGCCGATATAGGCGGCGCGCAGGGCCTTGCTGTCAGGCAGGAGATCGGAGTCCCAGGTAAGAACGGGAATGCCGGCCTGCTTGGCAGCTTGCAATGCCACAGCTACGGCCGCGGCATTGGATGGCGATACGGCAATGCCATTCACCTTCTTGGCGATCAGATCCTGGAGGATTTGCACCTGCTCCTCGCCGCCGCCGTGCTCACCGGGACCTATATACATACATTCAAAAGCCCCCTTCGATTCCGCTTCGGCTTTCTTGCAGCCGTCGCGAGCCTGATCGAAGAACGGGTTGTTCATGTTCTTCGGCACCAAAGCGAAGATATCCCTCGCCTGCGCGCCGGACATCGCCACAGATATGGCGCCGAAGGCGATAGCCGTGCCTAAGAGAAATCCCTTCATCTCGTTTCCTCCTCGTTGACCTTCACTGATTGCCCGCAGTGAATTCGGCTTCTAACGATGCTTTCTCGGCAACAACCGCTCCAAAATGGCTGCAACGATCGACTTGCCACCGGTTTGCATGCCGAGAAGGACCGCGAGAATGATGAAAGCGCCGACAAATGCGCCCTGCCAATTGGAATCGATGCCGGCCATCAACAAGGCATTGCGGATGACCTCCAGAAAGGCCGAACCGATGAAAGCCCCGAAGGCGGTGCCGGCCCCGCCCATCAGGTTCGCGCCGCCGATCACAGTCGCTGCGATGACGCGCAGCTCATAGCCCTGCCCCATGGCATTGATGGCCGAGCCATTGTAACCGAGCAGCAAAAGCGAGGCCAACGACGCGGTGAAGGCGGAAAAGACATAGGCTTGAAATTTGATCCAATCGACCGGGACACCGGTGAGCCGAGCAGCCTGCTCGTTGCCGCCTATCGCAAATAGATGGCGGCCCCAGGCTTTCGAATTGAACACATAGCCGACGATGAGAGCCAGCCCAACCATGACCCAGAAATGCGAAGACAATTCCGGCATCCAGTGCGGTGCCCAACCCACCGGCGCGCGCAAAGGCCATTTCGCCTGACCGATGGCTCTGACGATGGGTGCGTCGGGCCCGAACTGATAGAGCATCTGATTGGCCGAAAACACCACCGCAAGCGACCGCGCGATTGACAGCATTCCAAGCGTCACGACGAAGGAAGGCATACCGACATAGGCCACGAAAAACCCGTTGACCATGCCGCACGCGATCCCGGCTATCATGCCCATCGTGAAGGCGACATACCAGGAATAATGCCAGGTAAGGAACAGGCCGGCGACAATCGCCACCAGGCCCATCACGGACCCAACAGAGAGGTCAATGCCGCCGGTGATGATGACCACGGTCATCCCCATCGCCATGATTCCGATCGGCGCGAAGTTACGCGTGACGTTGGCGGCATTTTCGACGGTGCCGAAGCTCGGTTCATTAATGGCCATGACCATGACCAGCGCGACGAGCGCGATCGTCACCCAGAACGGTTGGCTCGCGATGAGGCGCGCAGTAAAGGTCTGTTCCTTGTTCTCCACAACATCTGAAATTGCGGCATGACCGATTTCGGTCGTCTTGATGAGATCATGCTGCACGGATCGCTCCCGTGATCAGGCCGGTGATTTCTTCCGGCGATGTCGACGTCGTGGMTTTGTCGGCGACTTTGGTGCCGCGCCGCATGACGATGATGCGGTCGCTCACCGCGAACACGTCGGGCATACGATGGCTGATGAGGATGACCGCCACACCCTGGTGCTTCAAGCGGCGGATGAGCTCGAGCACCTCGGCGACCTGACGCACCGAGATGGCGGCGGTCGGCTCGTCCATCAGAACGAGCTTGGCGTTGGAAAGCCGGGTGCGGGCGATGGCCACCGCCTGACGCTGGCCGCCGGACATTTTCTTGACCAGATCGCGCGGTCGCGTTTCGGACTTCAGTTCGTCGAACAATTGGGCCGAGCGGTCGATCATCGCCTGCTTGTTGAGCACTCGGAAGGGCCAGAACCCCTTGTTTAGCTCGCGGCCGAGGAACACGTTTTGCGCGGCGGTGAGATTATCGGCAAGCGCGAGATCCTGATAAACGACTTCGATGCCCTTGGCGCGCGCCTGGATCGGCTTATGGAAATGGCAGACTTCGCCGTCGACGAGAACTTCCCCATCCGTTGGCGGAAAATTCCCGGCAATCAGCTTGACCAGAGTGGATTTGCCGGCACCATTGTCGCCCATCAACCCCACGACCTCGCCGGGCTCGATCGACCAGCTGATGTCGTTTACCGCGTGGATGGCGCCAAAACTCTTCGATACGTTGCGAACTTCAAGCAGAGCCACTCCAGCACCTCCCCTGTCATGCAGCTCTTCCRGCTGCCTTCGGTTCGACTATTTTATCGTAGCCCAGACTGCCCCCTGCACCTCGGCGGCAATGGTCGTCACTCCTACTCTATCGCTTGCCACGCCCGCACTTTGGACGATCGAACCGCCGTATCGATGATCTTCTGAATTTCCCAGGCTTCGCGAAAATCCGGCCCGCGCCTCTCTCCACCAGCAATCGCTTCCAGGAATTCCGCAACCTCGATCGTCTTGAGATCGTTGAAGCCAAGTTGGTGACCCGGCGCGACGCAGAACAGCCCGTAGGGATGATGCTGGGGCCCTGCCTCGATACGCGTGTAACCGCTATGGCGTGGATCGCCGCTGGTGCGGTAATGAAGCAGTTCATTGAGGCGTTCCTGCGTATAGACAAGAGACCCCTTTGCGCCGGTCAATTCAAACCCGAGCAGCATTTTTCGTCCTGTCGCCACCCAGTTTGCTTCAATCGTTCCCCGGCATCCCCGCTCAAATCGCACGGTAAGGCGCGCAATATCATCGACTTCGACGGCGCGGCGCTCCGATGCGCCGGCGCGGATGGGGCGGCTTTTGACGACTGTTTCCAAATCAGCATCGACGTGACTGATGGGGCCGAGAAGAAAACGGGCCATTCCGATGATATGGCTGCCGAGATCGGCAATGGCACCCGCTCCACCGCTGGCATCCACGCGCCAATTGTAGGGAGCTTCCGGATCCGCCATATAATCTTCAGCGTGAATGCCGCGAAAGCCGGTGATTTCGCCGAGTTCTCCTGCCGCAATCATGGAACGTGCAAGTTTCAAGATCGGATTTTTGATATAGTTATAACCAACCTGCGTCACGACGCCCGCAGCTTCAGCGGCCTCCATCATGTCCTTTGCGGCATCGGCATTTGGCGCGATCGGCTTCTCGCAATGAACGTGCTTGCCCGCCGCGAGGGCCGCAAGGGCCATTTCGCGATGAACGGTATTTGGCGCCGTGATCGAGACAACCTCAATATCCGGGTCATCGACGAGCGCCTGCCAATCGGTTCGCCAGCGGCGAAAACCGAATTGCTTGGCGGCTTGCTCCGCCGCGTCCCCATTGATATCTGCAACCGATTGCAAAACAGGACGCAGGCTGCCCGGGAAAATGCCGGCAACGGCCCGATAGGCAAAGCTATGGGCCTTGCCCATGAAGCCGGTGCCGATGACGCCTACGCCAATATCACGCATGTCGTCCCCATCCCTATTCTGATCAGACTTTGACAGCTCGGCCCGTCAGGGCAGACTCAAGCGCACAGTCAGCCAAACGAAGCGCCTGGCGACCGTCATGTGGGGTGGTAGGCATTGGCGAACCGCTTTCGATTGCATCGACAAATTGATCGAATTCCGCCTTGTAGGCCTCGGCATATCGCTCCAGGAAGAAATTCAGGAGCGGATCGCGCACCTCCGTCTCGATCTTGCCCCAACGCCGGACCGTGGTCGGCCGTAGATTTTCGTTCAGCAGCATTCCGGTCGATCCAAAGATTTCCATCCGTTGATCATAGCCATAGACCGCCTCGCGGCAGCAGTTGATATGACATTGCCGACCCGAAGCCGTGCGCATCTGAACCATGAGCGTGTCGAAATCGTCGAACTCGGCCAATCCCGGATCGACAAGTCGGCTCGCCGTCGCCATAACCTCGATCGGCTCTTCGCCGAGCAGCCAGCGCGCCATGTCGAAATCGTGAATCACCATATCGCGAAAAATTCCGCCGGAATGACGCACGTACTCGCGCGGCGGCATTCCCGGGTCCCGGCTGCTGATGATGACTTGCCGCACGTCGCCGATTTCACCATCATCGATCGATCTGCGGAGTCGTCGGGCGCTCGGATCGAAGCGGCGGTTGAATGCCACCATGACGCGGCCGTTGAGCTGCTCGACCTCGTGGATGGCAGCGTCCACTTTGGCGATGTCGAGGTCGATCGGCTTCTCGCAAAGTACGGCCTTTCCCTTCCGCACCGCGTGAAGCATCAAACTGACATGAGTATCCGTCGGCGTGCCGACAATGATGGCATCGACATCGCCTCGCCCGATCGCCGCGAAGGGATCAAGCGAGGCCTCGCATCCAAGATGATCGGCCAGATCCTTGGCTGCGGTGCCGTATGGATCGGCAACAGTGACAAGCTTTGCCTTGGGATTTCCCGCCACGTTGGCCGCATGGATTTTCCCAATCCGTCCAGCACCAAGAACTGCAACGCGCAACATATTGGGAACTCCGACCTATCCTGGGGTTAACCGACTCCCTTCGCCAAACCCGCATTGGATGCGCTGACGCAAAGGACACTGGTGTGATGCGAGCAACCCGTCCTGCACAACGCTTCGAGGCGATTGAACCTCAGGAGCCAGCACGCTCGCGCAAGGTCGTCAGGACGCGATGAAACTATCTGTCAGATCTACCTCCGATGATCGCAACCGCTTGTGCGGCTCTGCCTTAAACAGCGAGCAAACCTACTCTTGCGACTTCAGTGACGTTCCCTCGTTGCGAGTTCTGTTGCCGGCGCATTCCATGCGCCTTCAACAATTATCGTTGCTTAATTCTACATTTGCAACAATAATTTCAGGATCAGCAAATGAACTTTTTTGACACGGATGAATCACGCGGATTCTGAGATACGCCAAAGAAATTGATTTTCAGGCGGGTGACGGAATCGCAGGCGAGGAACGAGAATGCCAACCAAGCGCAGCGGACCAGGAGCGACAATCCCGAAAAATTATGAGGGGATCGTCAACTTGATCACTCGGGAATATCCAAATTTGTCGACTGGATTTCAGCAGATCGCGCGATTCTTGACGCAGAATCCAAATGTGGTGGCGCTCGAATCGATCAATGCCGTCGCCGCCAAATGTCAGACGCATCCATCAAGCCTCGTCCGCTTCGCGCAGAACCTCGGCTACTCCGGCTTCAAACAGCTGCAATCGGTTTTTCAGACAAGGCTGGCCACTGCTGCCCCCGGATTTCGCGAGCGCATCAGCGCTCTCGAAAGTGAGCTTTCACGAAATAAGGACCACGGGAGTCTCGGTTATTTGCGGGATCTGGTCGTGCGCGACATGGCGGCACTTCAAGATCTTCTCGAAGTCATATCGGAAAAGACTCTCGCCGATACCGCAAAACTGCTCGTGCAGGCTGAAACGATTTACATTGCCGGACAGCTTCGATCCGAACCTATCGCATCATTGCTCAGGTATCTTCTGACGATGCTGCGCCGCCGTGTCGTCCTTCTCGACTC
>NZ_JBFUES010000294.1:0-7605 GCF_056403875.1 Bradyrhizobium sp. P2_E8 | reverse complement strand
GCGTTGATGAACTGCGCCACCTTGGTGCGGCCGCCTTCATAGGCTTCGGTCGCGGCATTGGCGAGGTAATGCAGGCCGCGATGCACGTTGGCGTATTCGCTCGTATAGGCCTGCGTCATGCGGTCGAGCACGGCGCTCGGCTTCTGTGCCGAGGCGGCGTTGTCGAGATAGACCAGCGGCTTGCCGTAGACCTGCATGGCCAGCGCCGGGAAATCCTGGCGCACGCGTGCGACGTCGTAGGCACCGTTCTTGACTGCCGGATGCGTGCTCATGACCGCCGCTCCAACCAGCGCTCGGCAATGCCGATCACGTGCTCGCGCAGGCCGTCGTCGGCGATCTGCTCGATCGCTTCGCCCACAAAGGCCTGGATCAGCAGCGCCTGGGCCTGCTTCTCGGGCAGGCCGCGCGCCTTCAGATAGAACAACAGGCTGTCGTCGAGCGCACCGGCAGTGGCGCCGTGGCCGCAGGAGACGTCGTCGGCGAAGATCTCGAGCTCGGGCTTGTTGTCGGCTTCGGCTTCGTCCGAGAGCAAGAGCGCGCGGGTCATCATCTTGCCGTCGGTCTTCTGCGCATCGGGACGAACGATGATGCGGCCCTGGAAAACAGAATGGGCACGATCGTCGATCACGGCGCGGAAGATCTCGCGGCTGACGCAGTTCGGCACGGCATGGTCGACGACAAGCGTGGTGTCGCCATGCTCGGTCTTCTTCAACAGATTCACGCCGTTGATCGCGAGCTCGCTGCCCTCGCCCGCCAGCGTGATGAAGCCCTGGAGGCGGCTGACAGCCGCGCCGGTGGTCATGTTGAAGAAGTTGACCTTGGTGTTGGCGCCGACGGTGACGAATTGCGAGGTGATGTTCACCGCGTCGGGCGCATCGTCCAACAGGCGGATATGCGCGACGTCGGCGTTGTCGCCGATCGTCACGATCACGGCGTCACTGACCTGGTAGGCCTTGGCGCCGGCTGCCACGAAGCTTTCGATGATGGTGGCGCGAGCGCCGTTCCCGACCGCGAGCTGCGAGCGGGTGAAGGCCGAAACTGACGCAGCCATCGCGACGTGGATGATCTGGATCGGCGCAGACAGTTGCGCGCCATCGGCAATCGACAGCACGACGCCATCGGTCGCCATCGCCGCGTTCAGCTCGATCACGGCGTCGGTGGACACCGTCTTCAGGAGAGCGGCATCCTTCTCCAGCGTCTCCCGGAGCGTCTTGAGACCGACCTCGGAGACGAGCGCCTTGACGTCGGACAGATCAGCCACGAACACGCCATCGACCAGCACCAGCTTGCGGGCGCCAGCGATCGCATGGGCCTTCACGGCGTCCCCGGCGCGTTTCAGCGCGGCCGCATCGGGCGCGGCTGCCAGCGGCAGCACCTCGCCGACCAGTGCGCGCAGGTCGGTGTATTTCCATTCCTCGATCCGGCGATGCGGAAGGCCGAGACGCTCATAGGTCTCGAACGCCTCGCGGCGCGCCGCAATGACCGCCGGCGACCCCGGCAAGCGGCCTTCGGCGCTGGCGAAGAGATCGCTCACCGCGCGGCCGTTTCCGGTCTTTGCCACAGCAACGTTCATCCCAAATAATCCTTACGCGGCCTCGAACTGGGTGTAACCGGACGCTTCCAGCTCCAGCGCCAGTTCCTTGCCGCCGCTCTTCACGACACGGCCCTTCGACATCACGTGCACGACGTCGGGCACGATGTAGTTGAGGAGCCGCTGATAATGGGTGATCACGACCATCGCGCGCTTCGGCGAGCGCAGCGCGTTGACGCCGTCGGCCGCAATCCGCAGCGCGTCGATGTCGAGGCCGGAATCCATCTCGTCGAGGATGCACAGGCTCGGCTCGAACAGCGCCATCTGGAGCACCTCGTTGCGCTTCTTCTCGCCGCCGGAGAAGCCGACGTTGACGCCGCGCTTGAGCATGTCCTGCGGAATGTTCAGCGACTTCGAGACCTCGCGGACCTTCTTCAGGAAGTCGGGGGTCGAATACTCATCCTCGCCACGCGCCTTGCGCTGCGCGTTGAGCGCGGTGCGCAGGAAATTCATGGTGGCGACGCCGGGGATTTCCACCGGATACTGGAACGCCAGGAACACGCCCTTGGCGGCGCGCTCTTCGGGGGCCATCTCCAGGAGGTCCTCGCCCTTGAACAGGATCTGGCCGTCGGTGACTTCATAGCCGGGCTTGCCGGCGATGACGTGCGAGAGCGTCGACTTGCCGGAGCCGTTCGGCCCCATGATCGCGTGCACCTCGCCTTCGTTCACGGTCAGCGTCAACCCGTGGAGGATCTCACGCTCCTCGACACGAACCTTCAGGTCTTTCACTTCAAGCAAAGCCATTTTGGTGTCCAGTCTATTCAAATGATGCATGGAGCGCCGAGGCGCACCGCGAGGGTCGGTGTTAACCGACCGACCCTTCAAGCGAGATCGAGATCAGCTTCTGCGCTTCCACCGCGAACTCCATCGGGAGCTGCTGGAGCACGTCCTTGACGAAGCCGTTGACGACGAGGCCGACGGCCTCTTCCTGCGAAAGACCGCGCTGGATGCAGTAGAACAGCACGTCCTCGGAGATCTTCGAGGTCGTCGCCTCGTGCTCGAACGTCGCCGAGGAGTTCTTGGCCTCGATGTACGGCACGGTGTGCGCGCCGCATTTGTCGCCGATCAGCAGCGAGTCGCAGGCGGTGAAGTTGCGCGCGCCGGTCGCCTTGCGATGCGCGGTCACGAGCCCACGATAGGTGTTCTGCGACTTGCCGGCCGCGATGCCCTTGGAGATGATCCGGCTCGACGTGTTCTTGCCGAGATGGATCATCTTGGTGCCCGAATCGACCTGCTGGTAGCCGTTCGAGATCGCGATCGAATAGAATTCGCCGCTCGAGTTATCGCCGCGCAGGATGCAGCTCGGATACTTCCAGGTGATGGCGGAGCCGGTCTCGACCTGAGTCCAGGAGATCTTGGAGCGGTCRCCGCGGCAGTCGCCACGCTTGGTGACGAAATTGTAGATGCCGCCCTTGCCTTCCGAGTTGCCCGGGTACCAGTTCTGCACCGTCGAATATTTGATCTCGGCGTCATCATGCGCCACGAGCTCGACCACGGCGGCATGCAGCTGGTTCTCGTCGCGCTGCGGCGCGGTGCAGCCTTCGAGATAGCTGACGTAGGAGCCCTTGTCCGCGATGATCAGCGTGCGCTCGAACTGGCCGGTGTTGCGCTCGTTGATGCGGAAATAGGTCGACAGCTCCATCGGGCAGCGCACGCCAGGCGGCACGTAGACGAACGAGCCGTCGGAGAACACCGCCGAGTTCAGCGTCGCGTAGAAATTGTCCGAGGTCGGCACCACGGAGCCGAGATATTTCTTCACCAGCTCGGGATGCTCGCGGATCGCCTCCGAGATCGGCATGAAGATCACGCCGGCCTTCTTCAGCTCCGCCTTGAAGGTGGTCGCAACCGAAACCGAGTCGAACACCGCGTCGACCGCGATCTTGCGGCGGGCCGGGTCTTCCTCGCCCACCTTGGGCTCGACACCTTCGAGCATGGCGACTTCCCGCAAGGGAATGCCGAGCTTCTCGTAGGTCTTCAGGATCTCCGGATCGATCTCGTCGAGCGAGCTGATCGTCTTCTTCGGCTTCGGCGCCGAATAGTAATAGAGGTCCTGGAAGTCGATCTTGGGATAGTCGACGCGCGCCCAGGTCGGCTCGGTCATGGTCAGCCAGCGCCGATAGGCCTCAAGCCGCCACTGGAGCATCCAGGCGGGTTCGTTCTTCTTCTCGGAAATGAACTTGACGGTCTCTTCCGACAGCCCCTTGGGGGCCTTGTCGGACTCGATCAGGGTCTCAAACCCATAACGATACTGATCGACGTCGATGCGCTTCACGCGCTCGACCGTCTCTTGCACGGCTGGCATTCTATCCTCCGCTCGCGGTTTCAAGGACCGCGGTGGATCAAAGTCGGACGAGTATTACGATGTTTTCTGGCCGAAAGCACGCGCTTAGAACCGTTCAAGCCGTGTTTCGTCGCTTACTCTCTAAGTAGGGTATTACCAAGCTTTCGCCAAGCCTCTAACGCCCTATTGATGTCGTCCGGTTCCGTAGACCAGCCAAGACTGAGGCGCACCGCTCCCTGGGCGACCGCCGGGTCGAATCCCATGGCGGACAGCACGTGGGACGATTGGACCTTGCCCGAAGAACACGCCGAGCCGGAGGAGACCGCGATGCCTTCGAGGTCGAAGCCGATCACCGCCGTCTCGGCCTTCAGGCCGGGTGCGGTGAACAGGATGGTATTTGGCAACCGCTCAGTATTGTCAGAGAAGATCGTCGCTCCGGCGATCGCCCGGATGCCATTTTCCAAGCGATCTCTGAGGGTTGCCATCTGCTTTGCATCCTCCGGCAAAGCCTGAAGCGCGGCCCTTACCGCCGCGCCGAAGCCGGCAATGCCCGCGACATTCTCGGTTCCGGCCCGGCGGTTGAGCTCCTGCCCGCCCCCTCTGAGCAACGGTTCCACTCCGGAAACCCCCTCAGCCACGACCAACGCGCCGATGCCCTTGGGCCCGCCGATCTTGTGTGCAGAAAAGGTCGCAAGGTCCGCGCCTACCGCGTTAATATTGAAAGCAATTTTGCCCAGTGCCTGGATCGCGTCGACATGCAGGAGGCCCCCTGCGTCGTGAACGATCCCGGCGGCTTCCGCGACCGGCTGGAGCGCGCCGGTTTCGTTGTTGGCCGCCATGATCGACACCAGCGTCGGTGGGCCGTCCTTCAGCAACGCCTTGAGATGGTCGAGATCGACCACGCCGGCACGCGTCACCCTGATATGACCGACCTTGGCCGCCGGGAACCGGCCGCCTGCCAGCACCGAGGCATGCTCGACGGCAGAGACCAGCAGGCGCTCGACGGGGCCGCCGGACGGTCCCCGCAGACCAGGCGACAGCGCCAGCGCATTGGCCTCGGTTCCGGCGGAGGTGAAGACGACATTCCGCGGTAGGGCGCCGACAGCGCTCGCCAAAGTGGAGCGCGCTTCCTCGACGAGGCGTCGCGCCTCCCGCCCCTCAGCATGGACCGAAGACGGATTGCCGACGAGGTCATAGGCCGCGACCATCGCCGCCCGCGCCTCGGAGCGCAGCGGCGTGGTCGCATTCCAGTCGAGATAGACGCGGGTCGGCATGTGGCCCTCTTAGCACCTTTTGCCATCGCGCCAATCGGAACCCGGCGCAGATCAGGCCGGCTGCTCTCGCGCGATCCCGGCCGAGGACCGGGTCTCCATCCGTAATCCGAACAGCGGACGCAGCCAGGCGATCCGGCGCGCAATCTCGTAGCTGGCGAAACAAGTGAGCGCGGTGCCGGCAATTACGATTGCGGCCTCGCTGCCGGCTGACAGCCCACTGTCCCGCAGCGCGTGCGCAATCACGATGATCGCGGTCTGATGCACGATGTAATAGGGAAAGATCGCATCGGTCAGATAGCGGCGCACGGGGCTATCGGCCGTCAAATGGCGTCGCGCAAAGCCGAGCACCGCCGCCATCGCCAGCCATTGGTAGCAGCCATAGACCGAGCCGGCGAACCATCTCAGCATCGACGACCGCGGGAACAAGCCGGCATAAACGAGGACGAAGGCGGCGAAGCAGGCGGCTGCAAGCGTCAGCGCCGCCCACCGATGCCGCTCGATGTCACGCCAGATGCCGTCCTGCCGTGCGAGCAGGAAGCCGATCAGGAACGCGGTCGCATGGTCCGCGTGGTTGTACCAGTCGCCGAACAGCGCATGCGTCGACGGGAAGACCGGCGACAGAAACAGCCGCCAGGCTGCAAACAGCAGGCACGGCAGCACCAGCAGCCATGGCCCGGCGAGCACGGCCGCCACCCTCTCGCCGATCCAGTCCGCGGCCGCCGGCCACAGGGACAGCACGCCGACCAGGGCCATGGTGTAGACCCACAGATAGACCACGAACCAGAGATGGTTCCAGGTCGGCAGCACGATGCAGGGGTTCGGACAGAATTGCGAGCCGAACGCCAGGTAGTGGTGGATGTAGAAATCGACGAAGCCTTGGGGATAGCCGAGGCTCTCGACGATCTGGAGGTAGGATTGCGGCGGCACGATTACGAGCATGCCGAAGATCAGCGGGATCAAGAGCCGTGCCGACCGCGCGCGGGCGAAGGCGGCGAGCCCGTACTTTCCCAGCATGAAACGGCTGGCGACCCCGGAGACAAGGAACAGCAGCGACAGCCGCCATGGATTGAGCACCAGCATCACCGGCTCGAGCCAGGTCAGCCGGTGCACGCTCTTGATGTGAAACCCCCAGGACACGTAGAGCATGCCTACGTGGTAGAAGATCAGAAGCCCGAAGGCTAAGATCCGCACCCAGTCCAGATCGACGCGTCGTTCCGGGGGTGAGAGTTGCTGCGGTGTTGACATGGTTTTCTGCTCCTTGACGGGACGACAAACGCGGTTTTGGGGCCATGGCTGACACCGAAAATGCCCGACAAACGGAGCGCGTCGAGCCGGTTCGGGATCAGGATCGGACGCGAGGGGATGAGACGCCGCCGGCTGGGACGAGCGGCAGGCCTTTCGGGATCAGCGGCGGCGACTGGTCCATGTTCGTCGCGATTGCCGCCGTCGCTCTCGCGATCGGAATCGTCAACGCGCTCTCGGGGGCGCAGGACGCCGCCTGGCGCGGCGACGGCTATGACGTCGGCCGGCGGCTGTTCTGGGAGATGTCGAGCGTCGCCGTCATCCTGTTGCTGCTGCCGATACTGGTACTGGCGGTCCGCCGCATGCGCCGGACACCGGGCCTTTCCGCGCAGGTCGGAATCGGAGCGATCGCCCTGCTCGGCTTCTCCACCCTTCACGTCACCGGCATGGTCTGGATCCGGAAGCTCGCGCTCTGGCTCGCCGGGAGCACCTACGACTTCCACTTCTCGCTTGCGACGGTCCTGTACGAATTCCGCAAGGACGCCGTGGCCGTTGCCCTGATCGGCGGCACGCTCTGGCTGTTCGAAAGCCGGCGTGAGCTCAAGAATGCCGCATTCGCCGCTCTGTCCCGGCCGACCGCCTCGCAACAGCCGCTGTCCTCCGATCTGATCTGGCTGCGGGACGGCACCAGCCGCATTCGCGTTGCTCCGCGCGACATTCTCTGGGTCGCTTCTGCCGGCAACTACATCGAATACAGCCTCGCCGATGGCACCCACCACCTAATCCGGGGCACGCTCGCGGGCGCGGAAGGCGAGCTGGCGCGCTTCGCCATCGTTCGCGTACATCGGACCAAGCTTGCCAATCTCGAACGGGTGACCGGCGTGGACCTCAAGGCTTCGGGGGATTTCGAGCTCACCTTCGACACCGGGCAGACGCTCGGAGGCAGCCGGCGCTACCGCCCGGCTGTGGCTTCGCTCGGAGGCCGCATTGCGCCGGCGTAAATCGTTGCCGGGGATTGGCGCTCGATCCATAAATAATCATGATTCCAATCGGTTGAGCGGCACGCCGGGCGGCGCTGGTCGGCGCTTCGCTGGAGGCTGATTGCGGCCTGTCACCTGCGGCACGCTGCAGATAGCGCGGCGATGACCGGCTAAGCTCTTGAGTGCATTGGGAGATGTCGAAGAAGCTTGCTTTTTGACCCTTGCCTCGTGTTAGAA
>NZ_JBFUES010000293.1:0-9587 GCF_056403875.1 Bradyrhizobium sp. P2_E8 | reverse complement strand
GGGAAGGAACGTCGTCGCAATACCCGGCTCGAAAAGCGTAAAACGGCTCGACGACAATCTTCGCGCACTGGACCTTGATCTTTCCGAGGTCGAAGTCGCCGCTATCGATCGTCTTGTTCCACCTGGTTCGGCCGCCGGAGAGAGATATCCGCCGGATGCGATGAAGAAGGTCTACCGCTAGCGTGGCTAGCCACACGCGTCCTTCACGACTGAAGCCACGAATTCGATGAAAGCTCTCGTTCGCGCCGGCAGCCGGTTGGTAGGTGCATAGAGGATCGATATTGGGGGCGCTTCGCTTTCAAGATGCGGGAAAAGCCGAACCAGCCTCCCGTCCGACAGAAAAGGACGTGCCACGAATTCGAGAGTTTGGCCGACGCCTAGGCCGGCAGCTGCGGCTTCAACCCGGGAGAGACCATCGTTGAAAGCGAACCTGCCCGAAAAGTGCATTTCGCTCTTCTTGGCGCCCGACCCGAATTCCCACTCCAGCCGCTGGTTCATGCGCGGCAGCAGGAAATCGACGGTCTGGTGGTTGGTGATGTCGTCCGGCGACGATGGATACCCGAACCTTGCCAAATAGGCCGGCGAGGCCACTGTGACGCGGCAGGTGGTGCCAAGTCGTCTGACGACCAAATCCTGATCTTCCAGACCTCCAATCCGTACTGCCACGTCGATCTTGTCGATGACGAACTCGGCCCGGCTGTCCGTAAACAGGACCTCGAGCTGGACGTCGGGATGCGCCGCGGCGAACTCGGCAAGTCTCGGCATAATGATACATCGCCCTACAGCGATATTCAGGCTTACGCGGAGCAGTCCCGATGCACCTTCAGTGCGCTTCGCGAGTGAAGCTGAAACCTGGTCGAGCTCCCCAATGACGCGACGACATGCTTCGAGAAATTCGGTCCCCTCGGGCGTCAGGGACACGCTTCTCCTGCTGCGATTGAGGAGCCGAACCTTGAGCTGTTGTTCGAGGCCCGCGATCCGTTCCGTTGCGGAGGCGCGAGAAAGACCGTGGCTTTCGGCGGCTCGCCAGAAGCTTTGAGTCTCGGCGATTCGAACAAAAAGTCGCAACGTATCGATCCGGTCCATTCATCACCAACTTTTGCGTTCGGAAAGACCAAACATCTTGTTCTCGACTGCGCCGTCGTTATTGACGAGATCTTTATCTATGACGGACGGACCCRCCGGATCGCCTGATCGAGATCCCGCTGACAATGCTACATACCGAGGGGAGTCATCAATGTCCGTCAAACTGAAATTAAATCGTACGTCGACCGCGAATCTGGTTGGTGCAAGCCTTATGTTAGGCGTTTGGGGGAGTCCCATCCTGGCCGAGACCAGCGCCCCCACACAAGTGGATCGGGATCTGGCCGCGCGGTCTTCCGAAATTCACTGGCCAGAAGCATTTACGCCGGCAGATGCCGATCTATTCGCGCATAATGAGATCGACGTATCGGCGCCATGCTCCGCGCTTTGGTACAACCTCGTGAATGCAGCGAAATGGCCCGAATGGTATCCAAACTCCAAAGATGTCAAGGTCGTCAACTCCAGCGCCGGTCTCCTGACTGAGGGCGCTACATTCGATTGGCAGACGTTCGGATTAAAGGTCAGCAGCCGGGTGCACGAGTTTGTCGTCAATAGCCGGCTGGGTTGGTTCGGAGACGCTCCTGACATCAAGGCGTATCACACTTGGTTTTTAAGCGAGCGCGGCGGGAGCTGCCATGTCATTACTGAAGAAGTTGTCAAGGGGCCGGGCGCCATAAAGCTGCGTCAGGCTGATCCCGGCGCTATGCACAACGGACATGACCTTTGGAATCAGGCTCTTAAGCAGGTCTCAGAGCGCAAGCCATAACGCAAAGCAATCCAGTTGGTCCATGGCTGGCGAAAGGAACGACGCGCTCAGCTTCGCCCCTTTCTGCCAAGCTTACTTCGATGGCGGAGCGCGGCTTCCCCTGAAGGTTTCGTATTCTACGACATTCACGAAAGCGATTGTCGCGTTCAGCCGCCCCGTGGAGCGAAACCTAGCGAAGATCAATATCGGTGTTGATAAAAGATGATGTGGCACGAAATGTCATTTGTCGGGCTTTCAATACGTAAGCGCGTATTTCCTCTATCTGTTTCTCCAGCGCTGGCGTGGTCACACCTCGCTCCTCGATCCAGACCTCGAGCTGCCGAAGTAGCTGCTCGAGCCGAGCGATGGCCTCCAACATCTCCTGGATGGAGCGCCGCTCGAATTCAAACAAAGCCTGGGATTTCGGCGATACATGCTTGATACCCTCCTCTTGTGCAGGGTTCATTTCGAATCGGATTATGTCGCCCATTGCGGTTCGCGTTCAGGTCCGAACATCTCTGCCCGTTCATTGTTTGAGCTATTGTTGCGGGACACGCATTGCCGCCCTTGGAGCAGCAACGCGCGCCGTGCGCTTACAAAATATTGGCGACCTAGCTCGGTGGGAGAGTCGCCTGGACCATGACTTCGAGACTGCTCGCCTGCACTCCGAGTAGATGCTCGGAGTCCTTTGAATCCAAAAGGAGCGGCTTCTCGAAAAGGTAAGCCATCTCTACGGCTTCACTGAAGCCGATGCCGTCTAGCGAGGCCGCGGAGAGCTGTCGAAGCTCTGGAGTATCAATCTTGAGGGCCTTGGCAAATTTCTCCACCAGCTCTCGGATCGAAGCATTCTGGCTTGGGACAAGAAACGCCCGCCCCCAGTCACCCTTGTATCGCGCTGCCGCTACGAGTGTCTTGGCGGTGTCCTTGGTGAATGACCAGGCGTGAACCGCGTCTAGGTCGCCCAAGAAGGAGACAGGCTCCCGCTTGAGAAGTGAAGGCAATGCGAGCAAAGAGAAGTATGTAATCGCTCCTTGGCCAAGATAGTCGCTAGCTCGGATCTCGACCGTAGGAACGCTCGACCGGAGCGCGCGCTGCCACATTATGTTTCTCACTGTGCCCTTCCTTGAAGTCGGATCCAATGCAAGATCCGCAGTGAGTGGGCTCGGTGCGTTCGCGCCATAACCATAGACGTTACCAAGAACAACGATCTTAGCGCCAACCGCTTCGGCTGCTTTGACGGTGCCGTCTATAATCGGAAAGAAATCAGTGGGCCATCTGTGATAGGCGGCCATGGCGCACATGAAGATAACTTCTGCGCCTTTACTAATTGCCGTCAACTGACGCGCGTCGCTGGCGTCGGCTGAAATGGTTCGCACTTTACCTGCGTTGATCGAACCGGCATTCCTGCTGGTCATGAGGACGTCATGTCCTTGCTCAGCCAGGAGGCGAGCCGTTTCCTGCCCGACCGGGCCGGCTCCCACGACAACGTAAGTGCTCATTTTAGACCTCATTCTGTTTTCGAAGAAACACACCCATTTTGTATTCGGAGCGGTTGAAATTCGAGCAGGATCCGCCAAATATTGAACACGTTCTGCCAAGAATTGGATGATCCCAAATGCTTAAAAAGATCGGATTTGCGCGCTCGCCATCGGTCGCCGGGCTGGCGGCCTCGCGCCGTCTGTCCAGCGCCAACGTATTGCATGCCGTCGACGCCCACCGGATTGTCTTGCATTTAAGCCCATCAACTCGGACGGTTTGTCGCGAGACTGGCTACGCTGCTCTGCGTGAAATTGGTCACATCGACCTCATTCCTTCGGGAGCGACGGGAGGGTTTGATGCAGAGACTCCGTATGAATCCCTGGAGATCCTTCTCTCGCCCGATGTACTGGACCGAGCCGCTGCTGAGACTGGGTACCACGGTGGTAATTTCAAGCTGGAAATGCGCCATATGTTGCGGAACGCGAGAATATTGCATTTGGCTCAAGCCGTTGGGACCGAATTGCTGTCCGATAGCCCGAGCGAAATCTTGTACGCGGAGAGCATTGGTACTGCTCTCGCAATTGAATTACTTGGGATGACTGCTCTTGAACCTGCAAAGCCTGGTCGTCTTTCCTCTCAACAGTTCAGGAGGGTCACTACCTATATCGAGGAGCACTTGGATCATCCTCTCACTGTTGAGGTATTGAGCCGTGAAGCAGGCGTCAGTAGCTCGCATCTGAGGGCGTGGTTCAAAGCGGCGAGCGGTCTGACCGTGCACCGGTATGTTTTGCGGAAGAGAGTGGAGCGGGCCCGGTTTCTTCTCTTGCACCACAATCTACGGCCAAGCCAGGTCGCACTGGAGGTTGGTTTTGCCCACCAATCGCACCTCTCGCTATGGATGCGAAGAGAACTGGGGTGTACACCCGGCAGCCTTCGAAAGAGGCTCTATGAAGTCCAGTCGGAGTCTTGCACGTAGATAGTGCTAACAATTGTGGCACTAAGGTCTAAGTGACAAAAGAACAAGATCCCTGATCTGCTACCTGCGTTCGGTCACTCGGGCGTCAGTAAGAAGGTCCCTATCAAGCAATGTGCTAGCGTGAACGCGTTTGAGAAATAAGACACAACGATCGAAACGATGGAAATCCATAGTTGCTCCGGATCGATACCCGGTCGTATCGTGCGGTCGGCTTTACCTCTTTCGAGAAGGCGAACAATTGCATCTATGGCGGACGGTTCGTCGCCCGAATTTGCTGATTAGGAAGGTGACGACCTCTGTTTCGGTGTTCGTCCGCCACTGTCGCAATCACGTCTCTTGGTTTGTTCAGATCATCGATGACTGTTTCAACTAGCGCGCCTATTGCGCCGCGCCCCGAGCGAGTCTCGAAGGTCAGGTTGGCGTCGTTCCGGTGGGCGAGCTCGCAACATTTCTCCAGCGAGTAGGGATCGTCCTTATGTACGCGTCCGGTGACGGCCCTGGTTAGGTCATCTTGAACGGATGGCTGACCGCGCTTATGCGGCCTGAGCGACGTTCTGAGGTCGCCAATTCCAGGGCATGAGTTCGTGGATGCGCTTGGCGGGGTGATCCGGTAGGCGCGCCAGTACGTCGGCGAGCCAAGCCTGCGGGTCGATGTCATTGAGCTTGGCGGTGGCGATGAGGCTGTAGATGGCAGCCGCGCGCCGACCGCCCTCATCGGACCCGGCGAAGGTCCAAGTTTTTCGCCCGATGGCGACCGCTCGTAGCTCACGTTCAGCAGCATTGTTCGACATGCAAAGCCTCTCGATCCGACGCGACCGCAAGTTGGCCGACGTACAGTTGAACGTAAGCGTCGTTCTGCTCCCACCTTCTCGCGGCGCATTGGATAGGTGAGTTTCACGATCTCTTTGAAGGGATCGGCTTGTGTCTATGCTTGACCATACGCTTAAGTCGGACGCGACGGCGCGCCGGCTGGAAGTGATCACGGAGACGGGACGCCGTCGTTGGTTCTCCAAGGACGACAAGGCGCGGATCGTCGAGGAGACGCTGGTACCAGGCGCCGTCGTTTCCGATGTTGCCCGGCGACACGGGCTTGCCCCACAACAAGTGTTCACCTGGCGTCGGCAAGCACGCCGGTTGCCGACGTCGATGGCTGACGATCCGCCGTTTGTACCGGCGGTGGTAGAGGCCATGGTACCGGCCGCGGCTGTTAGCCGTGAGCGCAAGACAGCGCGACGTAAGGCCAAGCCTGGTGTCGGGGGCATCGAGATCGAAGCCAAAGGCGTCACTATCCGGGTCGGCCGAGGCGCGGACGTGGCGCTGATTGCGGCCATCGTCCATGCGCTGAAGGCAAGCCGATGATCGGCCCGTCCGGCAATGTCCGGGTGATGGTGGCAACCAAGCCGGTCGACTTCCGCAAGGGAATGGAGGGGCTTGCCATGTTGGTACGCGAGCACATGAAAGCCGATCCGTTCTCGGGTGCTGTTTATGTGTTCCGTGCCAAGCGGGCAGACCGGATCAAGCTGATCTTCTGGGATGGTACGGGCTTGTGCCTGTTCGCCAAGCGGCTCGAGGAAGGCGTCTTCCGCTGGCCGAAGATCGAGGATGGCGTGATGCGTTTGTCGGCGGCGGAATTCTCGGCGCTGATCGAAGGGCTTGATTGGCGGCGTGTCCACGCGGCACGGGAAACGATCGTCCCGACGCAAGCTGGATAATTGTGGCCCGCGCTGCGGCGAAGTGAATCAGGGGGCATCGAGCACGTCGTCAGGCGGGCGCGAATATGCTGTGATTTGCCTGTGAGCGATAATCTTCCTGATGATCCAGAGACGCTGAAGGCGATGCTGCTTGCCGAGCGGCATGAGAGCGAGCGGCTGCGCCAGATCATCAAGGAGCTGCAGCGTCATCGCTTTGGCCGGAAGGCAGAGTCGCTTCCGGAAGAGCAGATGCTGCTGGGCCTCGAGGACGTCCAACAGGTCGCAGCCTGTACGGAAGCCAGCCAGGACGAGACAGCTCCGGAAGGTCGCACCGAACGGGCGCGCAAGCGCCGCGTCAATCGCGGAGCACTACCGGCGCATCTGCCGCGGATCGAGGTCGTGGTCGACCTCGACGCCAAAACCTGTCCCTGCTGCAAGGGCGACCTGCACCAGATCGGCGAAGACAAGAGCGAGCGGCTGGACATGGTGCCGGCGCAGTTCCGCGTTGTCGTCACCCGACGTCCCAAATACGCCTGTCGAGCCTGCGAAGATGGCGTCCTGCAGGCCGAGGCTCCGGCCCGGCTGATCGAGGGCGGCCTGCCGACGGAGGCAACCGTCGCCCAGGTTCTGGTGTCCAAATATGCCGATCACCTGCCGCTGTACCGGCAGACCCAGATCTATGCCCGCCAGGGCATCGCTCTCGATCGATCGACACTGGCGGACTGGGTTGGGCATGCCGCCTTCCATCTGCGCCCGCTGCATGAGCGCCTTCTCACTGTGCTTCGCGCGAGATCCAAGCTGTTCGCCGACGAGACGACGGTGCCGGTGCTCGATCCCGGTCGAGGGCGCGCCAAGACCGGCCAGCTCTGGGCTTATGCCGCCGACGACAGGCCCTGGGGCGGCCTCGATCCGCCCGGCATCGCCTACGTCTATGCACCCGACCGCAAAGCCGAGCGGCTGTTCAGCCATCTCGCCGGCTTCAAGGGCGTCCTGCAGGTCGATGGCTACAATGCCTACCCAAAGCTTGCCGAACGTGGCGAGGTGGAGCTCGCCTTCTGCTGGGTGCACATGCGGCGCAACTTCTACGAACTCGCGACAGCCGGCCCCGCTCCGATCGCGAGCGAGGCGCTCAAGCACATCGCCGCATTCTATGCGATCGAGAAGGAGATCCGCGGCTGCAGCGCCGAGGAACGTCGCCTCGTGCGGCAGCAGAAGAGCCGGCCTCTGGCCGACGCCTTCGAGGCCTGGTTGCGCGCCAAGCTCGATCCGCGGTATCAAACTTTGCCGTAAGAATGCACTATTTGCAGGATCCGACGGCGGCGCCGAGCATTGGGCCGTCGTCGCGTCCCTGGTCGAGACCTGCAAGATCAACGACGTCGATCCGCTCGCCTACCTCACCGACGTCCTGACCAGGATCGTCAACGGACATCCAAACCGAGACATCGACCTGCTACTGCCCTGGGCCTACCGCGATCAAGCCCTCAAAGCCGTGGCCTGAGAACGACGCTTACAGTTGAACGATGCGGTGCATGTATAATCACGCCGCTGTTAGGTCCTGCAATCAGGGAGCTGGGATTGACGGATGTCTGGATCGGGTTAGCAACACGCCAACATCGGCGAAAATGGCGGCTATTGGCGCGTGCGGCTTATGGATCGTAACGCTCACCGTGTGAACTCGGGGGAATGCTGACAGGATCGTGTCCGCGACGGCGCCAGCGGCGCACTCGACGAGTTTGTAGTTGGTGCTTTTGAATGCCGCGATTGTGACCCCTACCACATCAGAATGGGAAACGATATCGGAGCGTTGGTCGCTACGCGAAGCGTCGGGTAGATCGAGGAGAAGAGTTAAATCGATAGTAAAGCGTTGGCCGACCTTGGATTCATGGTCCATCACACCGTGTCGCGCATGCAGAAGAAGACCGCTAATGAAAATCGTGTCAGTCATCCCTGCCTTTCGATCGTTACTGTGACACGCAAGGCCTTCGGTGCTTCCACGCAGAGAAAAGCCTGGGACTCTAGTGAGTCCCAGGCAAGTCATGGGAGGAAACGCCTGATCCCAAGCTATCGAGCTTGAGGGATCACTGCGGAGAACCGAGAGGCCATACATCCAATCGATCGTCGATCTCGTCTTTAGCAGTCAGTGCATTTTCGTGTCAAGAAAAAAAGTTGCTGTAAAATGAAATCTCGCGGTCGCATTAGAGTTCGCGGTTGTGATGCCCTTGGGGCCGAACGTCACGGTGATTTATTGCAAAACAGATGTTCTAGCACATGAGCGAGGCCGCCATCCTACAGGCCACTAGCGCGAGTGAAGCTCCTCGTCAGCGCAGATGAGACAGACAAAATAAGTCAGACTGAGAGCAGGGGCAGAGAGCTGAAATGCAACCGCGCTGAGGACCCGCCGTCGCTGCCTCGCTCGGGATTCAACTTCTTCGACTCAGTTGCTTCCGTCCAACGCGTAGGATGGTCCTATTAGCTTTGATCCTTGACGACACCGGGTGGCTTCGCGACATCGTGAAAAACAAGTGTCTTGGCCAACGTCTCGGGCTCCATGAGTATGATAAGGCGCCTAAATTTAGCGCCAAAAAGGAACGGTTCAATCTAGCTTGATCTGCTCGCCTCTGCGCTCATGCGGACCAGATCGTCCCACAGACTTTCGGCGAAGCCACGCAGTACGATGAGTTCGAAAGCGTGGTCCGCGACGCGCGTCACAAGTGCAGCGATGTGGCCGATAAGCGTCGTCGCCGAACAGTCGACGGGAAAGGCGGATAGCGCCAGATCTATGCCCGTACCCTTCGCGAGTACATGCTCGACTGTCGGCCCGCTGATCAGGATTCGTACGCGTCCGTGGCTCTGGTCGATGCCGGCAGCGTCCGGCGCGAATCCATTGAGTAAAGCCGCCGTTTCCTGATGCGTCAGCTGCGCATCCCCCACGATGAACCATTGGCCTGGTGAAACATAACGAACAGATGGCGAGTTGCGAGATAGTTTCGCAAAGTGGGCCGCAAGATCGGCGCCGGACTTAGCGAGGACATGAATCACATGGCCTTCCGGTAGCGCCTTCAGGCTGATCTTATCGGCTTCGATCGGTTCTCTTCCAGCGAGAACCGAGCGTCGAGTGAGACGCAGATCACACATGGAGTTTCTCGTTTGTCGGATCGACAAAGACGGGACTGCATAGGCGACCTGGTGTGAATTCGTTGCACAAGCCATTCCAGATCACCACTTCTTCGCCATGCCGCTCGGGCCCGCACTTGACGAGCGCGAGACCAATTGTGGCGCCAACGTGCGGCGAGTAACAGCTCGAAGTGACATAGCCTTGGTCGTTTTCTAGCGAGGCCTCCGCGTCCTTGGCGAGGATGTGTGAGCCGGTGCGGAAACCAGTCTTCGGATCGAGCGCTACCACACCGACGAGCCGCGGCCGGTCAGGTGCCGTCAGTCCTTCGCGGGACAACATCGCTTTGCCGATGAAATCCGCCTTCGTGGCCGACGCCATCTTGCCAAACCCGAGGTCGGCCGGCACAACGGTACCGTTGATCTCGTTGTGAGTCACATGCCCCTTTTCAATACGCAACACCGATAGCGCTTCTAGGCCGTAGGGCTGAATGCCATGCTC
>NZ_JBFUES010000292.1:0-7628 GCF_056403875.1 Bradyrhizobium sp. P2_E8 | reverse complement strand
ATCGACGCCAGCCCGATCCAACAGGTCGCGATCGAGTGCCGCAATTCCAAGGTGCCGCTCGACCTGCTCGCGCTGCTCAAGAACAAGATCGTGCAGGCTGGCGTGATCGACGTCGCCAGCGACACGGTGGAGACGGCCGAGGACGTCGTGCAGGTGATCGACGCGGTGTCGAAGTTCGTGCCCAAGAGCAACATCATCGCCACCACCAATTGCGGCATGGCGCCGATGCGGCGGGAGATCGCCGAAGCCAAGCTGATGGCGCTCGGCGCAGGTGCCGCGCTGGCGCGCGAGAAGCTGGGGTAGTTGCGGTGAGCCGTTCAGCGATGGTCATCGCTGCACTCGTCGCGACCACAGCATTGGCACGCGCGGAGGACCGCTCCGTGCTCGTCAACTGCAAGGCCATGGTCGAGCGGGCGTCGAAGGATGCGAACACCGCCAGCGATGCCGAGCTGACCCGCTGCCGCCAGGTGATCCGCGAATGGGCGCTGCGCGATGCCCGGACGACGGTGGATGAAGAGGGTAAGCCGCTGCGCTAGCTACGCGCTGTCGGATGCAACGCGGGCCGATAGCCGGCGACGATCGCGCGCAGCGTGGAAGGCGGAGTCAGCAGCTTTGYGTCGGCGAGTTCGCGGTTAACAGGCGCATAGCCTGCCGGCGACCACAGCAGCGCCCCGCCCTGCGCCACCAGAAAACTCTCCTCGCCCTGCTGCACCATCGCGCCGTCGGGCAATTCTACGAGCGGCATCGGCAGCGCGTGCAGCCGCTTCTTACCGCGATCAAGGCGCTCGCGATGCAGCACGGTGTCGATCGCCTTCGCGCTGACGTCGCTTGYAACATTCCCCGCTTCCCAGGCACTGCGAAAGCGTCTGGCATCGTCGCGGCGACAGAAGAAGCACGGCCGATGGCCTGCGGCAAACGCGGTGGCTTCGTCGAGGAAGAACAGCTCGGTCCAGCTCCGGCGCGCCATCACCGGCCGCCGCCAGCCGCGGAATTCGCAGAGGCACGTGATCCAGGCCGGCGACGACCAGCGCTTCTTCAGAAGCGTCTTCGTCGCGGGATCGTGGATGATGCCGCGGTTGCCGGTGAACATGCCGCGGTGCGGGGTGGCGATGATCTCGCCGGCGGGCGTGACACGGTTTTGCAGGGGCATGACTGCCTACGCCCGTCATTGCGAGCGAAGCGAAGCAATCCAGAAATGCATCCTCGGAAGCAGTCTGGATTGCTTCGTCGCTTCGCTCCTCGCAATGACGGCGATGATCACGCCGCCCCGTCGCGGAGCGGCGGGTGGTAGGACAGCGCGGTGTCCCAGGGGAAGAAGATCCAGGTGTCCTGCGACACCTCCGTGATGAAGGTGTCCACCAGCGGACGCCCCTTCGGCTTGGCGTAGACGGTGGCGAAATGCGCGTCGGGCAGCATCTCGCGCACCAGCTTGCCGGTCTTGCCGGTGTCGACGAGGTCGTCGACGATCAACAGCCCCTTGCCCGTGCCGCCGCCGAGCTTCATGGCAGCTTCTGAAATGCCCTTGAGGACCTGGAGGTCGCCCTGCTTGGTGTGGTCGTAGCTGGCGATGCAGACCGTATCGATCACGCGCACGCCGAGTTCGCGCGCGACGATCGCGGCCGGCACCAGGCCGCCGCGGGTGATCGCGATCACCGCGTGGAACGGACCGACCTCGTTGAGCCGCCAGGTCAGCGCCCGGCAATCCCGGTGGAACTGGTCCCACGAGACCGGAAAGGCCTTGCCTGCCCGCTCCTGCTCACTCAGTTCCGGTGCTTCACCGCCCATCGTCTTCTCCTGCCAATCGTCGTCCGGCAGCCTTTCTGCTACCGGGTGATGTTCAATCCTGCCAGCATTTCCTTCACCGCAGCCATGGCTGCGGCGAGCTTGTCCGCATCCCGCGAGCGCACGACCAGATTGGTATTCGGCTTCTGGTCCTCGTCCATGAAGGGATAGCTGCCGATGATGGTGTCGGGATGGGCTGCGGCGATCGCCCGCAAGGGGCTGCCGATGTCGCCTTCCCGCGCATTGGCGCGGACCGATTCGGAGAGCATGCGCACGCCCGATTTCAGCTTGGGCGAGACGATGTCCATCATCGCCTGCATGATCGACGGCACGCCCGCCATGACGATGACATTGCCGATCTTGAAGCCGGGCGCGAGGATGGTCGCGCTCTGGATCAGCTCGGCGCCGTCTGGGATGCGGGCCATGCGCAGGCGGGCCTCGTTGAGGTCCTGCTCGCTCCAGCGTTCGCGGAAACGGGCGACCACCTCGGGGTGGTGGTCGATGCCGACGCCGAACGCCTTGGCGACGCTGTCGGCGGTGATGTCGTCATGGGTCGGCCCGATGCCGCCGGTGGTGAAGACGTAATTGTAGCGATGCCGCAGTGCATCCAATGCGGCGATGATGTCGTCCTCGTCGTCGGAGACGACCCGGACTTCCTTCAGGTCGATACCGATATTGGTCAGGTATTCGGCGATGAAGCCGATGTTCTTGTCCTTGGTCCGGCCGGACAGGATTTCGTCCCCAATGACCAGAATGCCCGCCGTGACGATCTCGCTCATGCCTTAAGTCCCTCACCTGTAGCGCCGACTTTGCCGAGGTAACGCGTTGAAGTCACGCGGTTTTGCTGCCGAAATAAGCAGTCCTCAGCCATTTTTTCAGGCAAGCTGCCTGCTATCCCCGGTAAATGCTGCCAGTCCATGCTTATCGCGCTGGCCCGGCCCTTGCTACCACCTGAAAGTCATGCACTCTTGCCGCATGGCCAGGACGTTGCGGTCTTCACCAAGGCCTGACGACCTGTGAAATGGCGCAACGCCTTGCGGAGACAAGTCGGGATCTATGGCAGTCGCGTTTGATGAAATGAATATTCCCGGCGGGGACCTTCGCCCCGCCTATCAGGAGCTGGCGCGCTGGCTCAAGGAGACGCCTCCCGAGGCGCTCGAATATCGCCGCCAGGAAGCCGAGCTCCTGTTCCGCCGGATCGGCATCACCTTCGCCGTCTATGGCGATTCGGAATCGACCGAGCGCCTGATCCCGTTCGACGTGATCCCCAGGATCATGTCGGGCAAGGAATGGGCGCTGCTGGAGAAGGGCCTGAAACAGCGCGTCCGCGCGCTCAACATGTTCCTGCGCGACATCTATCACGGCCGCGATATCCTCCGCGCCGAGGTCGTGCCCGACGATCTGATCTTCCAGAACCCGGTGTTCCGGCCAGAGATGAACGGCCAGCAGGTGCCGCACGACGTCTACGTGCACATCGCCGGCATCGACATCGTCCGGGTCGACGCCGAGGACTTCATCGTGCTGGAGGACAATGCGCGGACGCCCTCAGGCGTGTCCTACATGCTGGAAAACCGCGAGATCATGATGCGGTTGTTTCCGGATCTGTTCGCCCGCCACCGCGTGGCGCCGGTCGAGCGCTATCCGGACGAACTGCTCGCGGCCCTGCGCTCGGTGGCGCCGCAAAGCGCCTCGGGCGAGCCGACGGTCGCCCTGCTCACGCCGGGCGTCTACAACTCCGCTTACTACGAGCACTCCTTCCTCGCCGACAAGCTCGGCATCGAACTGGTCGAGGGCCGCGACCTCATCGTCAAGAACAACGAAGTATTCATGCGGACGACCGAGGGTGTGAAACGCGTCGACGTGATCTATCGCCGCGTCGACGACGATTTCCTCGATCCCCTCACCTTCCGCCCTGACTCCGTGCTTGGCGTGCCCGGGCTGATGTCGGCCTATGCGGCCGGCAACATCACGCTCGCCAACGCGGTCGGCACCGGGATCGCCGACGACAAGGCGATCTACTCCTACATGCCTGACATCGTGAAGTTCTATCTCGGCGAGGAGCCGATCCTGAAGAACGTGCCGACCTGGCGCTGCCGCGAACCGAAGGACCTCGCCTATGTGCTGGACAATCTCGGCGAGCTCGTCGTCAAGGAAGTGCACGGCTCCGGCGGCTACGGCATGCTGATCGGGCCCGCCGCGACGAAGGCGACCATCGAAGCCTTCCGCGAGAAGCTCAAGCGCGAGCCGGAAGGCTTTATCGCGCAGCCGACGCTGGCGCTCTCGACCTGTCCGACTTGCACGGCCACCGGCCTTGCTCCGCGCCATGTCGACTTGCGGCCGTTCGTGCTGACCGGCAGCAAGAGCACCACGATCGTGCCGGGCGGGCTCACGCGCGTCGCGCTCAAGGAAGGCTCCCTGGTGGTGAATTCGAGCCAGGGCGGCGGCACCAAAGACACCTGGATTTTGGACGAGTAGTCAGATGCTGTCGCGTACCGCCGAAAACCTCTACTGGCTCGCCCGCTACGTCGAACGGGCCGAATATCTCGCGCGCACCATCGATGCGACGCTGCGCGTCACCGCGCTTCCCGCCGCCTATATCGGCAAGACCAACGAATGGGACTCGGCGCTGCTGACCGCCGGCGTCGCCGCAAGCTTCTATCAGACCTACGAGGAAGCCAACGAGCACAACGTCGTCGAATACCTCTCGTTCTCGCCGAACAACCCGTCCTCGATCAGGAACTGTATCGAGGCGGCGCGGCTGAACTCGCGCTCGGTGCGCACCGCGCTCACCAGCGAGATGTGGGACACCATCAACTCGGCCTGGATCGAATTGCAGGAGGTCTGGAACAAGGGCACCTCGACTCGCGAGGATCTCGCCAAGTTCCTGCGCTTCGTGCAGGAGACCTCGCTGCGCTTCGACGGCTCGGCCTACCGGACCATGCTGCGCAACGACGCCTACTGGTTCTCGCGGATGGGCGTGCATCTGGAACGTGCCGATAACACCGCGCGCATTCTCGACGTGAAGTACCACGTGCTGTTGCCCGAGGAAGAGCATGTTGGCGGCCCGCTCGACTTCTACCAGTGGACTTCGATCCTGCGCTCGGTCTCGGCGCTGACCGCCTATCACTGGGTCTATCGCGAGACGCTGAAGCCCTGGCTGATCGCGGATCTCCTGATCCTCAACGACACGTTGCCGCGCTCGCTGGCCAGCTGCTACGGCAACCTCGTGCGCAATCTCGACCAGATCGGCGTCGCCTACGGCCGCCAGGGCCCGGCCCAGCGCCACGCCCGCGGCATCCGCAACCGGCTCGAACACAGCAATATGAACGACATCTTCCAGCACGGGGTGCATGAATTCATTCAGGAATTCATCGCGGACAATTCCAGGCTGGGCGAAATCATCACGAAGCAGTATTTGATCTGATACACGCCGTCATTCCGGGATGGTCCGAAGGACCAGACCCGGAATCTCGAGATTCTCAGGTGCGCAATTGCGCACCATAGTTCGGTGCTGCGCACCGCCCCGGAATGACGCCAGAACAACGGTTCATCATGCGCCTGCGAATCCAGCACACCACGACCTATCGCTACGAGCCGCCGGCCACCAGCGTGATCCAGATCTTGCGCATGACGCCGTGCAGCCATGACGGGCAGTATGTGGCGGAATGGCAGATCGACGTCTCGACCGACACCAAGCTCGACACCCATGAGGACGCCTTCGGCAACGTCACCCATGTGCTGTCCTGCGGCCCTGTCGGCGACATCAAGATCACGGCCGAGGGACTGATCGAAACCCACGATACCGGCGGCGTGCTGCGCGGCGCCGACGAGCGCTTTCCGGCCGGCATGTTCCTGCGCACGACGGAACTGACCGAAGTCAACCCGGCGATGGCGGCGGTGGCGCGCCAGCTGCGCAGCGAGGCCGAGAGCGACACGCTCGGCTTCCTGCATGCGCTGATGAGTGAGATCAGCGACCACATGACGTTCGACGAGGATCCGACCAATAGCGGCACGTCGGCGGCGGAAGCCTTCACGCTCAAGCGCGGCGTCTGCCAGGACTACGCGCATATCTTCATCGCCTGCGCCCGCACCGGCGGCGTGCCGGCCCGCTTCGTCTCCGGCCATTTCCTGCGCTCGGACGGCACGGTGCATCAGGACGCCGGCCATGCCTGGGCGGAGGCCTATGTTCCCGATCTCGGCTGGGTCGGCTTCGATCCCGCCAACAGCATCTGTGCCACCGACGCCCATGTCCGTGTCGCGATCGGGCTCGACTATCTCGGCGCAGCCCCCGTGCGCGGCACCCGCTATGGCGGCGGCGCGGAAACGCTGTCTGTGACCGTCAAGGTCGAGCAGGCCGGCCGCGGCGGGCAATCACAGTCGCAGTCACAGCGGCAGAGCTAAGCATAGCCGCGTCTCGCCACGACGTGCTGCCGGCTGACCGCATGAGCCGTGCTACAATCGCAAGGTCACACCCGACCCGCGAGGTACCCATGGCGACCGTAAAGCTGCTTTCGGACGATGAGCTCTCCAGCGAAGCGCGGGCCGTTTTCGACGACATCCGCAAGGTTCGGCAGTCGGATTTCGTCAACAATTTCTGGCGCGCGCTGGCGCATGATCCGAAGACGCTGCGGCGGACGTGGGAGAGCATCAAGGAGGTGATGGCGCCGGGGGCGCTTGATCCCAAGGTCAAGGAAATGCTCTATGTCGCGGTTTCGGTGGCGCATGGCTGCAGCTACTGCATCCATTCGCACACTGCCGGCGCACGGGCCAAGGGCATGACCGAGGCCGAATATGGCGAACTGCTCGCCATCGTCGGCATGGCCGCGGAGACGAACCGGCTGGTCACGGCGCTCGGCGTTCCCGTGGACGAGGCGTTTCTCGTCGATGCCGCTGACTGAGGTCAGCAGTCGCGCCCCGGAATGACGCCCTCCCCGCGGGAATCGGGGGTTTCATGCCTCCCCGAAATTGGCTAGTAATTCCGCGCAAACGCGTTCGGGGACTGGAAATGACCTATTGTTGCGGAATCCTGGTTCGGGACGGTCTGGTGATGATCGCCGATACCCGCACCAATGCCGGCCTCGACAACGTCTCGACCTTCCGCAAGCTGCATATCTTCTCCAAGCCCGGCGACCGCATCATGGCGATCGCCAGCGCCGGCAACCTCGCCATCAGCCAGTCGGTGCTGTCCACACTGACCGAAGGCCTCGAGGATCCCAACACGGGCGAGATCGAGACGCTGATGAACGCGCCGACCATGTTCCAGGCCGCCCAGCGCATCGGCCGGGCGATCCGGGCGGTGCATGCGACCGAAGGCCCGGCGCTGAAGTCCGAGGACGTCTCGTTCGACGTCTCCTTCCTGTTCGGCGGCCAGATCAAGGGGGCGCGCATGCGCCTGTTCATGGTCTACACCGCCGGCAATTTCATCGAGTGCACCACCGACACGCCCTACTTGCAGATCGGCGAGCACAAATACGGCAAGCCGGTACTCGACCGCGCCATGCATTACGACGTCGAGCTCTACGAGGCGCTGAAGACCGGCCTGATTTCGATGGACTCGACCATGCGCTCCAACCTCGGCGTCGGCCTGCCGATCGACGTGCTGGTGGTGCGCGCCGACGCCTGCGATGCCGATCTCAACCACCGTATCGAGGCGGGCGAGCCCTATTTCCACGATCTGCGCTCGCGCTGGTCGGCAGCCTTGCGCGCCGCGCATCAGAACATTCCGCGCCCGCCCTACAAGAACGAAAAAGACCCCAAAACCTGACAACTTGAGAGAAAAGGCAGGAAACGATGAGTGAAGCGAAAAAGATCGCAGTGGTGACGGGCGCCGGCACCGGAGTCGGACG
>NZ_JBFUES010000291.1:0-7636 GCF_056403875.1 Bradyrhizobium sp. P2_E8 | reverse complement strand
GTGCCGCTGCAGCGGTCGCCGAAAATGATGCCGCTCCATGCACCGGAGCCGTTCACACCGGCAAGCCGGCCGCCGCCGCTCGCATGGGACGCGCCGACCGAGACATTGACCGCCACAGTGCCGGAGCGCTTGACCCTGCCCGAGACCCGGCCGCCGCCGGCGGACGAGACGCGGCTGCCGGTCACGGTGAAGGGAACGCTGTAGCCTGAGCTGCAATTGCCGCGGGCGGTGGCGAAGGTGACGTTCCAGATGCCGTCATAGCGGCCGACGCGGGCATCGGCGGCGGACGGCAGCGCGGCGGCGGCGAGCACGGCAAGCAGCGCCAGACGGCGCGGGCGGGCAAATTGCGGGACAAATTGCGGGAAATGGGCCATTTTGGTCCTTCCTCCGGGCGACACGGCCTGGACGATGAGGGTGGCAACTCCGGATAGTCGGCGGGCGGGTTTTGGCGGTTCATCGTTGCCAATTGGCTGCCGCTCTGGCATAAGCCCAGCCTTCATCGCCCGGCTGATTAAGGGCTGCCGTGGCGGTGTTTCGTGCGGGTTTCGCGCTTGTTCGTAGAACCTGAGCACAATCAACGCTCTAACGAGCATTTTTGACGGCCAGCCGCCTTCGCGGGCGGATTTCCGTGGCCATTAGGAGAGCCAAATGCCCAAGCTGAAGACCAAATCGGGCGCTAAAAAGCGCTTCAAGGTGACTGCCACCGGCAAAGTGATGCACGCCCAGCGCGGCAAGCGTCACGGCATGATCAAGCGGACGAAGAAGCAGATCCGTCAGCTTCGCGGCACCCGCGTGCTGTTCAAGACCGACGGCGACAACGTCAAGAAGTACTTCTTGCCGAACGCCTGATCGCGTCCACGATCACTGCCACCTCAGCCGCGCCTCGCGCGGCGATCCGAAAACCAAGTCATCTCTGAAGGATTTTTGTCATGTCTCGCGTCAAACGCGGTGTGACCGCCCACGCCAAGCACAAGAAAGTCTACAAGGCCGCCAAGGGTTTCTACGGCCGCCGCAAGAACACCATCCGCGCCGCCAAGCCGGCCGTCGAGAAGGCCCAGCAGTACGCCTTCCGCGACCGCAAGCGCAAGAAGCGGACGTTCCGCGCGCTCTGGATCCAGCGCCTCAACGCCGCTGTGCGTCCGTTCGGCCTGACCTACAGCCGATTTATCGACGGTCTCGCCAAGTCGGGTATCACCGTGGACCGCAAGGTGCTGTCGGATCTCGCGATCAACGAGCCCGCGTCGTTCCAGGCGATCGCCGAGAAGGCCAAGGCAGCGCTGGCCGCCTAAAAGGCTGCGCTCGCAGCCTGATAAGGCCAACGCTAGCGGGCCTTCTGGCCCGCAGCCTTCAGCGCGCGTTGCGAGTAACGCTGGGCGACCTCCGCCCGGCAGAATGCCGTAAACGAGAGATACATGGTGCCGGACTTGTTCCGGTACTTGACGTCGCACGCGTGCATATCGCTTTTGTACGCCTGTGTCTGCGCGGCACTGAGGCCGGGCTTGAAGTCCGCCTCGCATTTCTTTTCGACGGCGGCGCCGAGCTGGACATCGCCGCTCGCGGTCAGTTGGCAATCCTGAAACACCTTCATCGCGCTTTCGCAGCCCTTCTGGGCGTTGATGGTGTCGACGACCTCGTCCAGCGTCATGGATTTCTCCATGCAGACCATGGCGCGTGCCGGGGTGCCGGCGACCGACAGAGCGACGGCCAGAATGGCCAGGCAGGACCTTGAGTACATCACGAAGTCTCCTCGTATCCTCCCTTGGTGCCGGGGCCCCGTGCGAGGTTCAACCCAGCTGGTCGAGAGCGCGAAATGACCGGCTTTTTGCTTGACGTTACGCCCTTCGGGCGGCGACAACCCAGCCGAATTTGGCAGCAAGGATTTGACTGTGTCCGACCTCGCAACGCTTGAAGCATCCATCCTCGACCAGATCGCCGCCGCCGGCGACGAAGCCGCCCTCGAAGCGGTGCGCGTCGCAGCCCTCGGCAAGAAGGGCTCGATCTCGGCGCTGCTTGCCACGCTCGGCAAAATGTCGCCCGACGAGCGCAAGACGCAAGGCGCCGCAATCAACCAGGCCAAGGACAAGGTCACCGAGGCGCTCGCCGCACGGCGCGACGTTTTGAAGTCGGCGGCGCTCGATGCGCGGCTGGCGTCCGAGACCATAGACGTGACGCTGCCGCTGCGCGACGCGCAGGCCGAGGCCGGCCGCATCCATCCGCTGAGCCAGGTCTGGGACGAGCTGACCACGATCTTCGCCGACATGGGCTTCTCGGTCGCTGAAGGCCCCGACATCGAGACCGACGATTACAACTTCACCAAGCTGAACTTTCCGGAAGGCCAYCCCGCGCGCGAGATGCACGACACCTTCTTCTTCCATCCGAAGGAGGACGGCTCGCGCATGCTGCTGCGGACCCACACCTCGCCGGTGCAGGTGCGCACCATGCTGAGCCAGAAGCCGCCAATCCGCGTGATCTGTCCGGGCCGCACCTATCGCATCGATTCGGACGCGACCCACACGCCGCAATTCCACCAGGTCGAAGGCCTCGTCATCGACAAGCACTCGCATCTCGGCCACCTCAAATGGATCCTGCACGAGTTCTGCAAGGCGTTCTTCGAGGTCGACCACATCAACATGCGCTTCCGCCCGTCGTTCTTCCCGTTCACCGAGCCGTCGCTGGAAGTCGACATCCAGTGCCGTCGCGACAAGGGCGAGATCCGCTTCGGCGAGGGTGAGGACTGGCTCGAGATTCTCGGCTGCGGCATGGTGCATCCGAACGTGCTGCGCGCTTGCGGCATCGATCCCGACGAGTACCAGGGCTTTGCCTGGGGCATGGGCATCGACCGCATCGCCATGCTGAAATACGGCATCGCCGACCTGCGCCAGCTGTTCGACAGCGACGTCCGCTGGCTGTCCCATTACGGCTTCAAGCCGCTGGAAGTCCCGACGCTCGCGGGGGGATTGAGCACGTGAACCTGAGCGCCGTCCCGGAGCAATATCGCGGCCTGCGGTCGTTCGCCTTCGGCGACGGACCGGCTCTGGCCGACGAGTTGCTCGATCTCGTGATCCGGGGCGTCAAGACCGCGACATGCAGCACCGAGGACGAGCCCAACACCTCGACGCCGGGCGAACGCTGGATCGTGCTCGACGGACGCGGAGAGCCACGCTGCATCATCGAATCGACCGAGGTGAGCTATCGCCGCTTCGGCGAGGTTGATGCGGCCTTTGCCTTCGACGAAGGCGAAGGTGATCGCAGTCTCGACTACTGGCGCAACGCGCATCGCAACTATTTCGGTCGGCAAGGCAAATTTCGCGAAGACATGATGCTCATGTGCGAACGCTTTCGCCTGATCGAGGTTTTCTAGGAACGGCACCATGAAATTCACGCTCTCCTGGCTAAAGGACCATCTCGACACCGACGAGCCGCTGGAGCGGCTCGCCGAGAAGCTCACCATGATCGGGCTCGAGGTCGAGAACATCGAGGACAAGGCGAAGGCGCTGAAGCCGTTCACCATCGCGAAGGTGATCTCGGCCGAGCAGCATCCGAATGCGGATCGCCTGCGCGTCTGCATGGTCGACACCGGCGACGGTGGCGCGCCCGTGCAGGTCGTGTGCGGGGCGCCGAATGCGCGCGCGGGTCTCGTCAGCGTGTTCTCGGCCCCCGGCACCTACATTCCCGGCAAGGACATCACGCTGGGCGTCGGCACCATCCGCGGCGTCGAGAGCCGCGGCATGCTGTGCTCGGCGGCCGAGCTGCAGATCTCCAACGACCATGACGGCATCATGGAGTTGCCGGCGAACGCGCCGATCGGCGCTGCCTACGCCGAATGGGCCGCGCTCGGCGATCCCGTCGTCGAGATCAACCTGACGCCGAACCGGCAGGACTGCACCGGCGTGCACGGCATCGCGCGCGACCTCGCCGCCGCCGACATGGGCAAGTTCAAGGACCCGACCATCAAGGCTATCAAGGGYGAATTCCCCTGCCCGGTGAAGGTCACGGTCGAGGACGCGACGCTGTGTCCGGGCTTCGCGCTTCGCCTCGTACGCGGCGTCAAGAACGGTCCGTCGCCGGAATGGCTGCAGAAGCGGCTGACCGCGATAGGCCTGCGTCCGATCAACGCGCTGGTCGACATCACCAATTTCATGACCTACGACCGCGCGCGCCCGCTGCACGTGTTCGACGCCAGGAAGGTCAAGGGCAATCTCGTGGTGCGCCGCGCCCGCGACGGCGAGACGCTGCTCGCGCTCGACGGCCGCGCCTACAATCTCGATTCCGCCACCTGCGTGATCGCGGATGAGCACGGCGTCGAATCGCTCGCCGGCATCATGGGCGGCGAGGCCTCCGGCTGCGACGAGAACACCACCGACGTGCTGATCGAATCGGCGCTGTGGAACGAGATCAACATCGCCCAGACCGGCCGCAAGCTCGGCATCAATTCCGATGCGCGCTACCGCTTCGAGCGCGGCGTCGATCCGGCCTTCATGGTGCCGGGGCTGGAGCTCGCGACCAGGCTGGTGATGGAGATGTGCGGCGGCGCGCCGTCCGAGAATATCGTGGTCGGCAAGGCCTTCGGCGACGACCGCGTGATCGATTTCCCGGTGACCGAGGTCAAGCGCCTGTCCGGCATCGAGGTGCCGCAGCCGGAGATGAAGCGCATCCTGACCCATCTCGGCTTCATGATGGCGGGCCCCGGCCCGGTGGTGAAGGTCGCGGTGCCCTCGTGGCGCACCGACGTGCACGGCAAGGCCGACATCGTCGAGGAGATCGTCCGCATCTACGGCGTCGACAAGGTGCCGATGACGCCGTTCGAGCGCGGCGAGGACGCGCGCAAACCGGTGCTGACCCCGCTCCAGCTCCGCACGCGCCGGGCGCGGCGCGCGCTCGCGAGCCGCGGCATCATCGAAGCGGTGACGTGGTCGTTCATCACGAAGTCTGCGGCAAAACTATTCGGCGGCGGCCAGCGCGAACTGGAAGTGGCCAACCCGATCGCCTCTGACCTCTCCGACATGCGCCCGACCCTGCTGGCGGGCCTGATCGCGGCGGCGCAGGCCAATGCCGATCGCGGCTTCGGCGATGTCGCGCTGTTCGAGGTCGGCCAGATCTTCAAGGGCGATCGCCCACAGGATCAGTTCATGGCGGCAAGCGGCGTGCGCCGCGGCTTTGCCTCCTCGGAAGGTCTCGGACGGCACTGGTCGGGCTCGGCGCAGGCTGACCTGTTCGACGCCAAGGCCGATGCGCTGGCTGTGCTGGCCGCAAGCGGCGCGCCGATGCAGGCGCTTCAGATCGTGCCCGGTGGTCCCGGCTGGCTGCATCCGGGCCGTTCCGGCACGATCCAGATCGGCCCGCAGAACGTGCTCGGCTATTTCGGCGAGATGCATCCGCGCGCGCTGGAAGCGCTCGGCGCCGACGGTCCGCTGATGGTGTTCGAGGTGATCCTCGACCGCATCCCCGAGGCCAAGAAGAAGCCGACCCGCGCCAAGCCCGTGATCGAGCTGTCGGCATTCCAGCCGGTGTCACGCGACTTCGCCTTCATCGTCGACCGCACAGTGAAGGCCGGCGACATCGTGCGCGCCGCGCTAGGCGTCGACAAGAAGCTGATCACCGGCGTCAACGTGTTCGACGTCTACGAGGGCAAGGGCATCGATGACGGCAAGAAGTCGATCGCGATCGCGGTGACGATCCAGCCGCGCGAGAAGACCTTGACCGACCAGGAGATCGAGGCTGTCGCCGCGAAGGTCGTGGCGGAGGTGACGAAGAAGACCGGCGGCACGTTGAGAGCATGATGCCGAAAAGTGTGAAACGGTTTTCGGACGACATCATGCTCCCGAATCGCAGCGCATGAATCTCGCCGACTTCCTCCCGAAGGACGTCAGCCTCACCATTGCGATGGCGCTCTGCGCCGTCGCCTTCGTCTCGGGTACCGCGCGCGGCTTTTCCGGCTTCGGCTCGGCGCTGATCTTCATGCCGCTGGCGAGCAGCTTCGCGGCGCCGCGGCTCGTTGCCGCCCTGCTGCTGGTGATCGATTTCGTCGCGGCGGTGCCGCTGCTGCCCGACGCATGGCGCAAGGCCGACCGCAAGGCCACCGCCGTAATCGTGCTGGGTGCGCTGATCGGCGTGCCCATCGGCACCTATTTCCTCAGCGTGCTCGAACCCGTCACCACGCGCTGGATCATCTCCTGCTTCGTCGCCGCGCTGTTGCTGCTGCTGCTGTCGGGCTGGCGCTATCGCGGCAAGGACCACGCCTGGCTCTCCGTCGGCATCGGCGGCCTTTCCGGCTTCTGCAGCGGGCTGGCACAGACCGGCGGGCCGCCGATCGTCGGCTACTGGCTCGGCCGCCCGATCGCGTCGATCGTCGCGCGCGCCAACATCCTGCTGTTCTTCGGCGCTTCGGACTTCTTCTCGATGGTCAGCTACGCGACGACAGGCCTGATCAGCCGCGAATCGCTGGTGCTCTCGCTCATCGTCGGTCCGGTCTATGCCATCGGCGTCGCATTCGGCGCCTCGCTGTTCGGCCGCGCCAGCGAAAAAATGTTTCGCGGCATCTGCTATGCGCTGATTGCGATGGCGGTCGTCTTTGGTCTGCCGGCGTTGGATGGGGTTTTGCGATAACTCCCTCCACGGGTCGTCCCCGCGAACGCCGGAACCCATAACCACAGGGAGCGGTTATGGGGCGAGTCGGTAACTCCGAGTCTCCGCCAAACCACTTCCTGTGGTTATGGGTCCCGGATCTGCGCTCCGCTTCGCGGCGCTTGTCCGGGACGACGGCGGAGTTTCTTGCCGCTTAATTACCCTACTGCCGCGGCGCCTTGCGCCGCTTGGTCGATTGCGTCGGCACATCGGCCGGCTCGTCCTTGATCGCGCCGATCTTCCGCAGCGCTGCGTCAGCGGCGCGCTCGCCGCTGTCCCAGGCGCCGTCGACGGTGCCCCACAGCGTCTCGTGGGTGGCTTCGCCGGCGAGGAACAGATTGCCGATCGGCTCGGTCAGGATTTTTCGCGAGAGCTGACCGCCGGGCGAGGACGCCGACATCGCGCCCATCACGAAGGGCGAGGCATTCCAGCGCGTCACGCTGGTCTTCTGCACGGTCGCCGCGGCCTCGCTGCCGAACAGTTTTGCGATCCATTCCTTCGCGAAGGCCGCCATCGCCTTCTCGCCCTGCTCCGACAGATCGCGGCCGAACGAGCCGCCGACATCGATCGAGCACAGCGAGGAGCCGCCGATATTGGCGAACATCAGCGCCGTGCGCGTCGAATTGCTCTGCTCGATGAGAATGTCGTCGCGCGCGAGGCCGAGCGGATTGCCCGGCAGTTGCAGCACGATGTGGTCGTAGCTGCCGAGGGTGAGCTTCGACGCCGCGTCCAATGTGCGCTTGGGAATATCGGGCGCGAACTTGATCGCGCCGGCGATCAGTACGTTGGTCGAGACCGTGACGATGGCGGCGCGGGCGGCGATCTTGCCCCCTTGCGTCTCCACGCTGACGTCGCGATTGCTCCAGCTGATGCGGCTTGCCGGCGTCGACAGCGCGACCGGCGCCTGCTCGCCGAGCTTGGTGATGAGCGTACCCAGACCCTGGCGGCAGGCGATCGCGGCATTGCGGTCCTGCGCGCGCGCCTTGTCGATCGCCGACAGCTCCTTCAGGTC